>JAZNFP010000013.1:0-4733 GCA_045576095.1 Eubacteriales bacterium | reverse complement strand
GCTCACAGAACGACATGGCTGCGATCCGACTTGTCGCTTTTTGAAGGAAAGCGACGTTTGCGGCGCGAGCTGACTCAATTTTTCGCTACAGGCTCGGCGATCAGACCGATCGAGGCGTAGCAGGCGTCTGCATTGGTGTTGGAATGGAAGCTTCCGTCAAAGGTCAGCTGAAGCGTGCATTCGGCACGGTCACCGTGATGAATGATGAAATCCTCATCCACCGCATCGCTCGTCACACCGTTGACCGTCTTTTTCATTGCATGCTCGCTGCCGATCACCATCGAGTCAAGCGTTGGATCAATGAATGCGGAATAGATCTTATAATCTACGTTTCCCGATCCGGGCGACTTTCCGCTGTACTGCGGCTCCTCTCCCATCTCAAGCCTAACCGCACCGAGCTGCTCAAGAGCGGTGGGGTCAAGATCGGTGACGAGAACGCCGTCGATCGTCAGCGTTTCGTGCGTGCCGTCGGCACGGTTGACCTCAAAGGTAATGTGGTAGTCCACTAAAAGCTCGTTTTTATCGCTGTGCTTGATCTGCGTAAAATCCATAGCACAGAAGGAGACGGCAAAGGAGCAATGCATATCAGCGCCCGAAACGTTCGCCAGCGGGTAGACGATCTGATTCGTTTTATCAATGCCGTACTGATCGAGGATGTCGTTTGTCGGCTTCGTCAAGGTTCCGTCGCTATCCTTGACGTCATTTCCCCAAAGATGCGGCTCCTCGTTGCCTTCGTCGTTGGTAATATAGAAGGTATCGGTTCGCGTGGCGGCGGTAAAGTTGATCTCACCCGAAAGCTGGCTCTGCGCGAGCAGATACCGCGCCGAGGCTCCGGGGAGCGTGAGGCTCGCCGTCAGAGCGACGAGAAGGGCAAGCGAGAGCAGCTGCATGATCTGTTTTTTCATCTCAGTCCACCTGCTCCACCACGATATCGGTCAGAATATGCAGGATCTCGTTCTGCGCATGGATCTCGCCTTTGCTGTTGACCTCTATATTTTCAAAAAAAACGACCTTGAAATAATGCGTCTCGCCCTCCATTGCCAGAGGCTGATCGATCATGAGCTGCACGCTCCCGGCGGTGCCGGTAGCAGTACGCAGCGTGCTCGACTCGCCCCCCACGCCGAAGGAGAAATAAGCGTTACCTGCCGAAAAGCTTCCCGAGGAAAAGCCGAGCAGCGCGGGGGTGGCGGTCCTCGGCGTTGACCCGTCAAGAGCGCGAACGGTGCCGGACGGGCAAAGGAGCGTCGTTTCCTCTCCCGCATCATCGTCAAAATGCAGCGTCAGGCTGTACCTACGCGAAACCTCGGCGGCAGCAAACTCGATCCGAAAGGAGAAGGCGAAGGCGTAATAGCCCATAGAGCTCTCCCGAATTCCTTCGAGGTTCATATTCGTCACGTTATAAAAAACCGTTCCGCCGCTAAACTTCGCGACGCGGCCGCCGCCCTCGCCCGAAAAGCCCGAGGCAAAGCGCGCGGGCAGGCGCGCGGCGAGATGCGACGTGAGACAAACGGCGATCAAAAGAAAACCGAGGATGCGCGTGACAACCGTCAGCAGTCGGCTCGATTTTTCCATTGTGGCATCCTCCCTTCCTTTTGTTGTGTTTCGTTACTTTTCTTTCGGCTCTCGGTTTTCGTCTTGCTGCTCGCGCAGGTGCTTGATCTCCTCGAGCAGAGCGCGGCGCTTTTCGTCGTCCTCGTTTTTCTCGCCGCGCCAGGAGCGGAGATAGAGAAGGATCGACAGCCCGACGACGGCAAGCGTACCGGGCAACGAGCGAAGGAGGTCGAGCAGATAGCCGACGAAGGGAAGCGAAAGAACGACCCTGCCCCGAATATTTTTCGGCGAGATCGGCTCATCCTCGGTATTGTTGGCAGAGCCCTTCGTCACAGCCATGCCATCCTCAAAGCGGATGAGCTCATGGACCACAAGCGAGCCGCCCGTCTCGAAAACGACGGTTTGCCCGACGCGGTATTCATCTGCCCGGCGGACGACGATCAGATCCCCGACCGAAAGCTCGGGCTCCATCGACCCCGAGATCACGACGGCGGCACCGATCCCAAACGGCATCGGCAGCCGATCTCCCGAAAAGGTCCTGAGATGAAAGCTGTAGATCCCGATCCCGATGGCAAGCGCCGTCACAAGGAGCAGAAGCGTTCGCCAAAGGCCTCGAAAGAAGCGTTTTCTTTTCATAGCAAATTACAGATCATAGAGTCTCGGCGGCCTGTTCTTGCCGCTGCGTGCGCGGTCGTCGTCGATAAAGCCTGCCTGATAGACCGCCATGACGATCGCGCCGACGGCGGATAGCGCAGAGATCGCGAAAACGACGTTGGATACCTGACGGATCTCCCAGTCAATACCGCTGACGTCTCCGTCGCGCTTGCCGCCGACAGCCTTCGGGTCCTCGCTCTCAACGGCGCTTGTCGAAATATCGAGCCAAAGCTTCATTTCCGACGCGACCGCGCCTTGACCGAGGAGCGTATCGAGCGCATCGTTCCCCTCAAAATCCCATCTCCACTCGAGAAGATAGACGTAATAGGAATGCACGCCAACGACGCTTTTCAGCTTGACGTAGGAATCCTCGTCGGCAGCAAGGCTCTCAAGCTCCTGCGCCGAAACCCACTCGTCACTTCCGCCGAAGAGATAGCTTCCGTCCTGATCCGAGATGCGGAAGGAGATCGGGATCGGGATCTCCCCGCTCTCGGCTCCGTCGATCCGAAAGCTCGGCAGAACGCGGAGCGAAAAATCGAGCGCGACGTTACCGTCGTTTTTGACGTAAAACCGATAAAAATGGGAGGTTCCGGGGGCAATGATCGCGTCGCCCCCATCGGACTCCGCGATGACCTCGCCCCTCTCGTTCTCATAGAGCGCACCGAAAATGCCGACCCGGCTTCCGACCGCCCAGTCGTCGCCGTTCTCCCCTCCGACGTTCATGGAGGGGCGATCGTAGGTGAGGGAGATCACGTCGCGCTCGCCCGGCAAAAGATTGCCGATGCGGCTTGAGATGAGATATGCGGAAAAAGACAGCAGCACGAGCAAAACCGCAACCGCGCTCCAAATACCGACGCCGCTTCTCGCGGCGGATGCAGGTCTCACAGGACTGCCTCCCTTCTAAATCTAAAACGGATGCCATTCTCGGACGAACTCAAAAACGCAATGCTCGCGCCCTGCGCTTTCGACTCCGCCTGAGCCGCGCTGATGCCGTGCCGCCCCAGGGTTGGCCACGCCCACGGACGGGGAATCCCCATCCGTGGCGCGGCAACGGTAAAAAGCGTCTTGAAAAATGCGAAAAATACCGGGAAGCCCGATCAGTCAGCCTGCGTAACGGTGACGTTCAGCTTAACGGTAACGTCGCCGGGGGCGAGACCAAGGGCAGTATCTGCAGCATTATCGCCCTCATAAGCCCATCTCCAGAAGAGCGTGATGTTTGCCGAGCCACCCTTCATAGCAAGGGCGCCCGAGGCGTTAAAGGCGTCAATGTCTTTGTAGGTTCCGTCCTTCTCGGTAGAGAACTGGACGGGAACCGCAACGCCGGTCTGGGTGAAGGCTACGGTGTAGGTGGCGTTGACCTCGGAGTCGTTGGTCAAGGTGAGCGAAACGCTGCCCCAGGTACCGGGAGCGATCAGAGCGCCGTCAACGTCGGTCTCATCGTCAGCCACACCGTCCCCGCCGTCATCAACCGTGTCATAAACGGTGGCAAACAGATCAAACGTGAATTCCTTGTTCAGCGTTTGATCACCGGCGGTCCCGCCAAGCTCTACGTCCCACTTTGCAACGCGTGCAGACGAGCTTGCCTCAAAGCCGGAGGTGTACTTTGCGAAGGTGCCGCTGATGGCACAGGTGGTTGCGAGAACCGCGAGCAGAAGGAAGGATGCGATTCTCATCATGCGATTTCTTTTCATTTTGGGTTTCTCCTTTCAAAATAATCAAAATAATCGGGGGATGTATCTTCAAGACCGCCAGCGTGGCCGGGCGGACTCAAATTCAAACGGTTATTCCTTAGGCTCGGTCGAGTCGGCTTGCTTTGCGCGAAGCGCCTCAAGCTCGGCAACGAGCGCGTCCATATCCTCATTTTTGCTCTTATCGTAGCGGCGGCGGCGAAGCATATCGTACCCAATGAAGAGCACGAGCGGAACGGCAACGCAAACGACGAGACCCGCCGTTGACTGCATGAACATGGCAACGTACCCCGCGAGCGGGATTCCGAAGCGATAGCGACCGACGAGCTTTTCCTCGGGAATATCGATCGGATCGTCGGCGTTGTTATTGATACCGTAGGTCTTAAAGGAGCGGGTACCGTCTCCGTCATCGATCACTGCCTTGACCTTATGGGTCACGATCGCGCCCGTCGTGCTGAGGGGGTCAAAGAAGGAGATGATCATCCCCTCCCGAACCTCCTCGGGCTCGATCGGGGTACAGAAAACAATCTCTCCCTCATCGATCTCCGGCTCCATTGAGCCCGAAAGAACGATCAGCGGCGTGACTCCGAGGAAGCTCGGAACCTCGTCCTTGCTCGTATAGCTCTTGACGATCATCGTCACGTTGATGATCAGACACGGAATCAGGATCGCGCAAAGCGCAATGCCGATCCCCGTCAGGATCTTATCAAATCTCGTACGCAAAGCAGTCTGTTTTTTCATGTCCGGCACCAATCTCCTTAGTCAAAATTCTGTATTTCGAAGATAAGGATGAAAAACGCAAAATAGGACGCGAAAGACGTGTGTCGCATTCTCCTCGTC
>JAZNFP010000012.1:0-30321 GCA_045576095.1 Eubacteriales bacterium | reverse complement strand
GATGAGCATTATATAAACGTAATGTCGCAAGAGCGTTTCAAGGAATTATAATCCACACGAGTTCAAGTCTATATCAAAACAACGGAAAATATCTTTTTTATCGTCCATACACAAAAAAGCACTTCGAAAGAAGTGCTTTTTGCAACGAATTTTTCCGTCGGCTGATGAAATGAATTGCAATTCCCTGTTCTATCTCCCGTTTCCCCTTGCATTCGACCTTCCGTTATGGTAAAATAAAGAAAAGAAAAGATAAGCGAAAGGTAGGGACGGTCGTATGAAAACAAAAATTGCACCTGCTGTGGCAAACGTAGATCTCTGGGAGCTGAAGGGCGCGCTTTCAGCCTTTGAGCTCAACGGCGTTGATCTTCTTCACGTCGACGTTTCGGACGGGCATTTTGCGCCGGGCATTTCAGGCGGCACGGAGCTTTGCGACGCACTTCGCGCGCACACCTCGCTCCCCTTGGATCTGCATCTGAACGTTCTCTCACCCGAGCGTCTGCTTCCCACCCTCAACATCAAACGAGGGGATCAGGTTTCGGTACGCCCGGAAGGCACGGTACAGCTTTACAAGACCCTGTGCGACGTCAAAAAGAGCGGCGCACGGGCTTTCCTTGCGCTGGGATTGACCACCCCCCTCTCCACGCTTACCGATGTCCTTCCCTACATCGACGGCGTTCTCGTTTCTCTCGCAGAGCCGGGGTGTCCGACCTCAAAGCTGCCCTGCGGCGCAATTGACAAGATTGCCCGTGTCAGAGCACTTTTAAACGAAAGCGGCTACGCCTCAATCGAAATCGAAGCAGAGGGCTTTATGAGCTTTGAAAACGCAACAAAAATGAAGAAGGCGGGCGCAAATATTTTCGTCGGTGATGCCTTTGGTATTTTTCATCGGGATCAGACGCCTGCCGGCGGCATCGTCAAGCTTCGAAACGCGATTTTGGACTAATCCCATCTGTCGACTTATCAAAAACAAGGAACCCCGTGCCATATCGGCACGCGGTTCCTTGTTTTACTGTTTTCCACTCCAGCAATAGGTGCAAAGGCACTCGGGATCCATTCCCGTTGCCTTGATCGCATCATCGAGTCGGTGATAGCGCAGGGTTGTGAAATGCAGCTCGTCACAGATCTCGTCCACCATTCTTCGGTATTTATCCCCGTCGGGATCGACGTACTCCTTAACGGTCTCGGTATCGGGCTCCTCTCCCTCAAGTCGCGCAATGACTCTGCGCGTAATAAGCTCGGAATCGGAATTCGAACGCGAGAAATTGAGATAACGGCAACCGAAGAGAAGCGGAGGGCACCCAACGCGGATGTGAACCTCCTTGGCGCCGCTTTCGTAAAGAAACTCGGTCGTCTCGCGCAGCTGAGTACCGCGCACGATCGAGTCGTCGATCAGAAGCAGACGCTTGCCGTCGATCAGATCGTGCAGAGGAATGAGCTTCATTTTGGCGATCAGGTTACGCTTGGTCTGATTCGGGGGCATAAACGAGCGCGGCCAGGTCGGCGTGTACTTAATGAAGGGGCGCGCGTAGGGGATCCTCGATTCGCTTGCATAGCCGATGGCATGCGCGATTCCCGAATCGGGAATTCCGGCAACGATATCAGGCTGAACGTTATCACGGCTCGCGAGCAGCCGTCCGCAGCGATAGCGCACCGTCTCAACCCCAATCCCCTCGTAGGACGAGGAAGGGTATCCGTAATAAATCCAAAGGAAGGTGCAGATTTTCATCTTCTTCCCCGGCTTAACCACAGTTCTGACACCTTCGGGCGAGAGAACCGTGATTTCCCCGGGACCGAGCTCACGTAAGGGGTGATATCCGAGATTCAGATAGGCAAAGCTTTCAAAGCTCGCGCAATACCCATCCTGCTTCTCACCGATGGCGATCGGCGTTCTTCCGTACTTATCACGCGCCGCATAAATGCCAAGCGGCGTTAAGATCAGCATGCTGACCGATCCGTCAATAACCTCCTGCGCATATCGGATGCCGTCAATGAAGTTCTCCTTCTGATCAATGAGCGCGGCAACGAGCTCGGTGGGATTCACCTCTCCGCTCTGCATTTCAAAGAAGTGCGTCGTTCCGCCGAGAATATCGGAGACAAGCTGCTCAGCATTATTAATCTTTCCGACCGTCGTGATCGCAAAGGTTCCGTGGTGCGAGCGGATCAGAATCGGCTGTGCCTCAAAATCCGAGATGCACCCAATCCCCATCGTTCCGCGCATCGACGTTGACTCACTCATGAATTTGGTTCGGAAGGGGGCGTTTTCGATATTATGGATTGCCTTATCAAAGCCATGCTCGGGGTGATAGGTTACCATGCCCGCGCGGCGGGTTCCCAGATGTGAATGATAGTCGGTTCCGAAAAAGAGGTCGAAAATGCAATCCTCGTTTTTCGAAACAACGCCGAAATAGCCGCCCATAGATATACCTCACAGGATAATGATACTTCATTATAGCACATTCTTGCCGAAAATGAAAGTTGTCGATTAAAAAAATCTCGAAAATTACTCATTTTTTCGAGAAATTTGTAAAAATCACTTGCAAGAAATTTACAGGATTGGTATAATGTTAGCATTCCGCATTGAGAAAGGACCCACTATGTTTAAGGATTTTCAACCCATGCTTTTCCGTTCGCTCAAAGGCTATACGAAAAAGCAGCTGCTCAGCGACGTGATTTCGGGAATCATCGTTGCGATCATTGCTCTGCCCCTCTCGATCGCACTTGCGATCGCATCGGGCGTCGGCCCCGAGGAGGGACTTTATACGGCGATCGTTGCGGGCTTTCTGATCTCCTTCTTCGGAGGAAGCACGGTGCAGATCGCGGGACCGACCGCCGCGTTTGCCACGATCGTTGCGGGAATCGTTGCCGCAAAGGGAATGTCCGGACTGATGCTGGCAACCATTATGGCAGGCATTCTGCTCGTTCTGATGGGACTGTTCCGTCTCGGCTCGCTGATCAAATATATCCCTTATACCATTACGACGGGATTCACCGCAGGAATCGCCGTCACGATCCTTGTCGGTCAGCTGAAGGACTTTTTTGGGATTACCTATGAAAATGGCGTTTCACCGATCGAAACGGTTGAGAAGATCGAGGCGTTCTTAGGGCACCTCTCGACTGTTAACGGATATGCGATTCTCGTCGGAGCAATCAGTCTTCTGATTCTTATCGTCTGGCCCAAGCTGAAATATGCAAATAAGATCCCCTCGTCAATGGTTGCCGTTATCATCGGAAGTCTGATCGTCTCGGTCTTTCATCTTCCCGTGAATACGATCAGCGGAGTCAGCGGCGGCTTCCCTACTCTCCGTCTCCCCGAGTTTTCGCTTGGGCTTGCCAAGGACGTTTTGCCCGATGCCTTCACGATCGCCATGCTTGCCGCGATTGAGTCACTTCTTTCCTGCGTCGTAGCGGACGGTATGACGAATACCAAGCACAACTCCAACACCGAGCTCGTTGCACAGGGGATCGGAAACCTCGGCTCTGCCTTCTTCGGTGGCATTCCTGCGACCGGTGCGATCGCGCGAACCGCCGCCAACATCAAAAACGGCGGACGCACTCCGATTGCCGGTATGGTACACGCTGCCGTGCTTCTCCTCGTTCTGCTTCTTCTGATGCCCTACGCCTCGCTGATTCCGATGCCTGTCATTGCGGCGATTCTGTTCATCGTTGCTTATAATATGTGTCAGTTGCGCCCCTTCGTGCATCTTATCAAAACCGCACCGCGGAGCGATATTTTCGTTCTCGTCCTGACCTTCATTTTGACCGTCGTGTTCGATCTCGTCGTTGCAATCGTCGTCGGTCTGGTGCTTGCCTGCATCCTCTTTATGAAACGGATGGGCGATGAGACGTCGGTTCGGAGCTGGGAATATATCGAAGAGGAGAAGGACGACCTCACAGGACTTCGCCCCGTTCCGAAGGGAGTTTTGGTTTACGAAATCACGGGCCCGCTCTTTTTCGGTGCAGCCGATCGCGTTGCGGCAATCAGTACGATGATGGAATCGACCCGCTGTATCATCCTTCGCATGAGAAGCGTTCCCGCCATCGACGCAACCGCGATGAATGCGCTCTTCGCCCTTTACGAGCGTTGCAGCGAGAAGGGGATCGCGATCGTCTTCTCACACGTCAACGAGCAGCCGTTGCACACCATGAAGCATTCCGGTTTCCTTGAAAAAGTCGGCGAGGATCATCTCTGTCCCCACATTGACGACGCGCTGACGCTCGCTTCAAGGCTGGTGCTTGACTCCGAGAACAAGCTTTGAGACCACCCAAAGGGGCTGTCGCAAATGCAAAACCGCATTTGCGACAGCCCCTTCGATTTTTATCCAAGCTGTTTTTTCTTCCATTTTCCGAGTGCGTAAAAGAAGACTGTCATAAGCGCACCAACCGTCCAGCTGATGAGAAGCGATACGTGGACACACTCAAATCTGCCGTTCGGAAGCAAGTCGGTTCGCGTAAGAAAGGAAATTCCGTAGGCTACCGGTATCCGAAGCGCAATCGTCGTGATAAGCGAGATCCACATCGGCGTCATGGTATCTCCCGCGCCACGCATGACGCCCGAAAGGCTCTGCGAAACGGCAACGGCGATATAGCCGGCGGCAAGGATCTTCATGAGATAGTAGCTCATCGAAACGAGCGAGTCGGTATCGGTGAAGATCCCCATCAGGTATCTGCCGAAGAGCAGAATGAGAAGCGTGATCGAGCAGGAGCAGATCAGGGCAAGCAGAGTTCCCTGCTTTGCGCCCTTGACAACGCGATCCAATCGGCCGGCACCGACGTTCTGTCCCGTATAGGTCGTCATTGCCATGCCGAAGGAGAAGTTCGGCATCATGGCAAATCCGTCAACGCGCATAATAATCACGTTTGCAGCGATGAACTGCTCGCCGAAGCTGTTTGTCAGGGACTGCACGACGATCATTGCCGACGACAGAATCGCCTGTGTCATTCCTGCCGGCAAACCAAGGCGAACCAGCGTTCGGATGTACGTCGCACGTGGACGGAGATACTTCAGTCCGAAATCGAAATGCCGACCGAGACGCATCAGCTTTCTGAGGCAGAGCACCGCCGAAACGAGCTGTGCAATCACCGTTGCGAGTGCGACTCCCCCGACCCCCATATTGACAACGGCAACGAAATAGATATCGAGAACGATATTGATCCCCGTCGCAACCAGCAGGTAGATCAGCGAGGAAACCGAATCCCCGAGACCTCGAAGGATACCGCTTAAAATGTTATAGTATGCCATGCCGGCAATTCCGATCAGCGAGATCAGAAGATACTCGGTGCATCCGTCCAAGATGCTCTCGGGAGTATTCAGAATACGAAGGAAGGGACGGATGAACGGCGAGGCAACCAAAATCAGAATCACCGAGGCGACGGCGGTTACCGTGATGGCGTTTCCGACGGTATGAGAAAGACCCTCTCGGTTTCTCGCACCGAAATACTGCGAAACCATGATTCCCGCACCCGCCGAAATCCCGATAAAGAGCACCAAGAGCAGATTCAGGATCGGCGCCGCACTTCCGACCGCGGCAAGCGCGTTGTCGCCGATATAGCGACCGACAACGATGCTGTCAACCGTGTTATACAGCTGTTGAGCAATATTGCCGATCAGCATCGGAAGCGTAAAGGCGAGAATGCACTTCCATGGGGTTCCGACCGTCATATCGGTCGGGGAAAACAATCTTTTTAATACTTTCATTTTTTCTTCTTGATCCTCCGTTAAAGAGAAAAGTCGCTCTCGTTTGAGCGGCTTTTTCTCTTAAAGCTCCGATTAAGCTTCCTCACAAGGAAGAGTCTCGCCGCTCCGTCCGCCGATCAGGGTGGATCCTGCGGGAACGGCAAAGCGAAGCGCCTTCGGGAGAACCGAAACCGCAAACTCGGTGCCATCCAAGATCTCACCGTCCACCGTCAGAGAAAATCCCTCGGGGGCGGTAATACCGACCGATTTCACGCGGCGATATTCAAAATACTTTTTAAAGCGCGGGTCGTCAAGATGACCTCCCTTCGTATAGACCGGAAGAAGCTTGATAAAGGTAAAACGAGAGAGCGGACGGAACAGCGCAACGTCAATCAGGCCGTCATTGTTGACCGAACGGGGCGCGCAATAAAAGCTTCCGCCGACGTACGAGCCATTCGCAAGCGTACAGAGAAGAACCTGCCCCTTTGGGTTCAGAAGCTCTCCGTCTGCCGTCACTCGGCACCGATTTTTCATCGCGGTGATCAGTGCCGTAACGACGCCCGTCACGTACGCACGCTTGCCGCCGATGATCTTTTTGCGACGCACCTTAATCATCGTTTTACAAACCTTGGTATCAAAGCCGAAGTTGACGATGTTGACAGCATACACGCTGTCGTTGATCGAAAGCACGTCGATCAGGTCGTCCTTTGCCGTGAGAAGCGCCTCGATATCGAGGAAGTGCTCCCTTCCCCCGTAATACTTGACGAAATCGTCGCCGCTGCCGCAGGGATAGCAGCTCACGGATGCGTTCGAAAAGCCCACGGCTCCGTTCACGACCTCGGAAAGCGTGCCGTCCCCTCCGCAGGCGTAAAAGCGAAGATCGGCATCGGGGCTCTCGGTACATTTCCGACGAACGAACTCGGTCGCATCGTGCGGTGCCTCGGTCACGTGAACCTCAATATCGTACCGATCGGTATACCGACCGATCTCCACGAGCAACCGATCAACCGAATTTCGCTTTCCTGCCGCAGGGTTAACGATGAAGTAGTGTTTCATAATGCGAATTTCCTTCCCCTTGCATCTCATTTCAGAGCCGTTTATATTTCGTTTATATGAATCGGTATAATATGGACGTACCGTCTTTATCTTCCGAAGAGAGATTCCTCGTCTTCGGCTGATGCGGCTTGCGACGCCACCGCCTCGAGATCTCCGAGAGGACGCTCGGTAAAGAGCACGACGTCGGCGACGTCGGTAACAGGCGGAAGCTCGTCGTCCTGCCTTTCAATGCCGAGAAGCTCGATGAGCTCGCTTCCCTGCTTCATAAAGAAGCGAGGGCTCTGCACCTGGGTAACCACCGACTGCACGCCAAGTCGAACCGCATTCTCGCTCGAATAGCGTTGAGAGGCGAGAACGCTCTCTCCGTTTCGATCGCGCAGACGGAATCGGCGATATCCGTCAACGTCGGTATAAAGCTCAAAGCGCGGACATCTGTGCGGTCTTCTGGTTGGATCCGAAAGATCCTCGACGGCGGCAACCGCAGAATCAATAACGACGCTCCTTGCGCCTTTTTTGCAGGCGGCAAGCGAGGAATATACCTGCGAGGTCGCGAGAATCAGCTGATTTTCGCCGTAGAGATAAAAATAATATCCATAGCCAAGCGTTTTGATCTTGACCTTTTTAAAAAGAAACAGTCCCATCGTATCAGACAAGAGTTCCTGCGCCGCCGTTTGCATTCAGGTAACCGAGCAGGAAGTTAAAGACGAATACGATCAAGCTTGACACGAAGGCAAGCGAGCCCAAAATGATGGCAATGATGCCGAGAACCTTACCGAGCTGTGCATCGGAAGACAGATATCCGAGCTTCTTGCGCGAGGCTCCCGATCGGACAAGCGCAAAGATGCCGAGGATCGGTCCTATCGGCAGACAGCAACAGTTGAAAAGCGTCAGAATCATCGCAACGATGCCGTAGATCTTTGCAGATCTTCCGTCCCGATCGTCGGGCTGAGGAGGCTGCGTATAGAACGGCTGACCATAGGGGGGCTGCTGACCGTAAAATTGCCGGTCGTTCGGCGGTTGCCAGCCGTTCTGCTGACCGCCGCTCTGCTGACCGTTCGGTTGCTCGCCGCCGTTATATTGACCGTTTGGCTGCTGACCGTTACCCGGGGTATTCCCAAAGGGGTCGAAATTCGACATACCGTACTCCTCCGAAACAAATTTCAATGAAACGATCTATCTGTATTGTATATGTATATAGTATACATGATCGTCTTTCATTTTTCAAGTAGAATTCGACTTTTTTTGAAAGTCAGAAGCAGAAAATCCCGAACCGATACAAAGAAGGGGGGGCGAAACAGATGCCCGACAGAAAAAAACGCTTGCTTTGGTATCTTGTTATTCATCTTTCGGTCCTGCTCTACGGCGGTTTGATTTTGCTTTGGCTTTCCATTTCCCGCCGGATCGGATTCGCCTATTTCTGTCTCTCGCACGATTTTCTTGGCATTTACTGTCCCTTTTGCGGCGGTACGAGAGCGCTTTCGTCGCTTCTTCGCCTGGATTTCGCATCGGCTGTGCGTTTTCACGCCGCGCTGGTCCTTGCGCTTCCGCTCCTTGTGCTTTTGGACGTCAGAGCGCTTTGTCTGACGGTACGAAATCGGCACGATCGGGTGCTCTTCCCCATATGGGCAAGGGTCGCGCTCGTTTCGGCGTTCGTTGTGTATTTTATTCTTCGCAACGTCCTTATGCTTGCGTTTGGCATTGATTGGACGGGTGATTTCCAATAAAAAGGCTGTCTCGGATACGGTTTATCGCACCGGAGACAGCCTGCCTTTTTATTTTGCGTTGTTTATCATGATCTCAAGATAGTCGAGAAAACGGCCTTCGGTCTCGGCGCCGAGCGGACGGTCGTTGTAGAAGATGTAGTTATAGGGGTATTCCTCGACTCCGTCGTCGGATGCGTTCCCGTACCTGCTCCCGTGCACGAAGCGGCGCCCTCCGCGCACGAGCAGCGTGACGGCTTTGCCCTCGGTTGCCTCTACAAACTTTGCAATCTCCTCTGGCTCTCGGATATGTACGAACAAAAGCTGCTCGTCTCCCGCGAGAAACGCACGGTACTGCTCGGTCAGATATCGCGTCGGAAGATCCGAGAACTCCACGGTAAGGCGCTTGAGATCCGAGAGGAATTTCCTTGCACGGTCGGTCTTTTCCCCGTTCCAGCCGCAAAGGGCTGCAATCTCCTTGATCGGCGTAATGGAAGAGACGTTCCGAACCCGATACCTTTGTGCGGCAATCGCGCAGAGCGTATCCTTCCCAACGCCCCCCGCACCGTTGATGACAATTGCCAGCTTCATGTTCTCACCTCAAAAACCGATCTTTACAATATTTTAGCATGGATGCCCCTCTGTTGTCAAGGGAAACCGTCCCTTCTTTCCCCGAAAAAGCCAAACAAGGGGCTTTACAAATCCGATAAAATCGGATATAATAATTTACGTCTTACATACTGACATCCCGATTAAGAAAGGAATCCGACAATGGAAAAACGAGTCTTCGGCACTCTCCCGAGCGGCACCGAAATCATGGAGTATACCCTTCGCTCCGAATCAGCAGAGGTTGGCATCATAACCCTTGGCGGCGCTGTTACGCGCTTTGTGGTTGCGGGCATTGACGTCGTTCTCGGCTTCTCCCGTCTCGAGGACTATCTTGAGGACAACTCCTACCAGGGGGCGATCATCGGTCGCTACGGGAATCGCATTGCCGGAGCGCGCTTCTCCTTGAACGGCAAGGAGTATTTGCTTTCCAAGAACAGCGGAAGCAATCATTCGCACGGCGGAATCATCGGCTTTAACCGTAGGGTCTGGACGGTTGAGAGTGCAAGCGCAAGCGAGCTTGTTCTCTCGCTCGATTCCTATGACGGGGAGGAGGGATATCCCGGGAATCTGCACGTCACGGTCGTCTACCGACTTGAGGGCTCTTCCCTTTCGATCGACTACACTGCGAGAAGCGACGCCGACACCGTTTGCAATCTCACAAATCACTCCTTTTTCAACCTGAACGGCTGCGGCAGCGGCGACGTCAAGGGGCATCGCGTGCTTCTCTTTGCCAATCGCTATTCCAAGGTGGACCGTACGCTGATTCCGACGGGCGAGCATCCAGAGGTAGTCGGTACGCCCTTTGATTTTCTGACGGTACATACAATTGGCGAGCGCCTTGATGAGAGCCTTGTCGGATACGATCATAACTACCTGCTCGCCCCGACAGAGCGTGCGACCGTTTGCGGATACGAGCTTCCGATCGCGGCGGTCGTCGAGGGAGACCGTCTTCGCATGACGGTGCTTACCGATCAGCCCTGCATGCAGTTCTATACCGCAAACTATCTCGTAGAGAAATCCCCTAAATTCAAGGGCGGATACGAAAAGCACCCCCTGGCAGGCTTCTGTATGGAAGCGCAGTTTGAGCCGAATAGCCCGAATCGCGGCGAAGCGATCCTTCGTGCAAGCGAAACCTACCGACACACCACCGTTTACAGTCTGACCGAACGCACCTGATTTCATTTGGCACAGAATGGCTTTGCAGGCTCATTCTGTGCCAAAAAATTTTGATTTTGAAATTGCAAAAACGAGAGAAAACGAGAGATTGAGCGAGATTGAAAGAGATTGCACAGATCTAAATCAAAATATCCGAAAAAAGTTTGAAAAAGGTATTGACAAGCACGAATTGCTGTGCTATAATACCACCGTTCGAAAAAGAGGGCATGCTATGCCCATCATCAAATTTTACGGAGGAAAACGAAACATGTCCACCTACATGGCAAAAGCAGAGACCATCTCTCGCAGATGGTTTGTGATCGACGCCGCAGGCAAGCCGCTCGGCAGAACCGCCGCAGCCGCCGCTACCATCCTGCGCGGAAAGCACAGACCCGAGTTCACCCCCCACGTTGATTGCGGTGAGTTCGTCATCATCATCAACGCAGCAAAGGCAATTCTGACCGGTAACAAGCTTGACGACAAGTTCTACCGTCACCATTCGGGCTATATCGGCGGCCTCAAGTCCGAGAGCTACCGTCACCTGATGGAGACCCGCCCCGAGTTCGCTATGGAGCTTGCCGTAAAGGGTATGCTTCCCCACAACTCGCTCGGTGCAAAGTCGGCAACCCGTCTGAAGGTCTATGCCGGCGAGAACCACAAGCAGCAGGCTCAGAAGCCGATTGCACTTGACTAAAGGAGAGTGAACGAGAATGTATACCAGTGCTAAGCCTTATTTCTACGGAACCGGAAGAAGAAAGAAGTCGGTTGCTCGCGTTCGCCTTTATGCGGGAACCGGCGCAGTCACCATCAACGGAAAGTCGATTGACGACTACTTCGGTCTTGAGACCCTGAAGCTCATCGTCAACCAGCCCTTCGGAACCACCGAGACTACCGGCAAGTTTGACGTCGTTGCAATCGTAAACGGCGGCGGTCTGTCGGGCCAGGCAGGTGCAATCCGCCACGGCATCGCGCGCGCTCTCGTCGTTGCAGACGAGACAAACAAGCCCGCTCTCAAGAAGGCAGGTCTTCTCACCCGCGATCCTCGTATGAAGGAAAGAAAGAAGTACGGACTCAAGGCAGCTCGCCGCGCTCCGCAGTTCTCCAAGAGATAAGTTATTATTCTTATATACAAAAAGCTCTGCTTCGGCAGAGCTTTTTGCGTTTTATAGGGCGGTTCAATTTGTAAAAAATTGAGCCGTCCTATTTGCTTTTTGCCGTTTTTATGGTATAATCTAACTAATCGATAAACTTGAATTTGACGAGATAAAACACATGAAAATGTTATGGATTATTATTTTGGTAGCGGACAATCTACTACCATTTCTTCTTGCACATTTTTATCCAAACTATAAGCATAAAGAAATGGCACTTTCGGTACTGGGCTCACGGCAAAGCCCTGTAAAATGGATATACAATGTGTGGTGTATCATATCAGGAATTGTTTTTTGCATTGCCCCTTATGAGTTGTACAAAGAGAATAGTAGCGGTTTGATGATAGCAATATGGGTATTGCTTGCAATATACGGCATCGGCTGTGAGATTATATCGGGATTCTGTCCATTAAACGAGAACAAACAAAACGAGGATGCACTGACCAAAATTCACGGCGGTGCTTCTGCGATCGGATTTATGACATTACTCGTTGTACCGTTACTCTTGGCAATATTGCAGTTTCAAGCTACCAATATAATTATGGGAGTAATCTCACTTGTTAGCTTTATTGTGGCTTTCGCTTTCTTCTGCTTTTTCATTATGGGAGAGAAAGAAAAGTTTGCAAATACGGTTTTGCGGTACGGCGGTCTTTGGCAAAGACTCGTATTAGCGAGTTGCTATGTGCTTTTAGCTGTTTGGTGTATTACAAAATGACAAATTCCAATTTATGAAAAAACATATTGCAAACATCATCACGGGTAGCAGGATAATATTTAGTTTGCCGCTTCTGTTCATTCCTATAACATCGGTATGGTTTTATATACTCTACCTTTTTTGCGGTCTTACCGATATGATTGACGGAGCGATAGCGAGAAAGACGGGTTCGGTTAGTAAATTTGGAGCAAGACTTGATACTGCCTCTGACTTTGTGTTTATGTTCGTATGCGTGGTAAAGATGCTTCCAATAATACCCATGCCCGTATGGTTATGGGTGTGGATTACACTTATTGCGTTGATTAAGATATTTAATATTACGCTCGTCTTTATTCGCAAGAAAAAACTAATATCAATACATAGCGTGTTAAATAAGATCACGGGATTTGCTTTGTTCTTTTTGCCCTTAATTCTAACTATTGCCTCAACCGCTTATAGCGTTGCTACAGTATGCGTACTTGCAACCATTGCGGCAATGCAAGAAGTTCATATCATCGTGAAAGGGCAAGACGTCTTATAGTTAAATTCAAATTTTACGGAGGTAACTTGGATGATAGATATTTCTGCTTGGATGCAATGTTTCTTACAGATGTTAAACGAAACATTTGCAAACCGTGTATGGTTTGTTGGATTGCAAGGCAGCTACGGTCGCGGTGAGGCAACAGAGGCAAGTGATATTGACGTTGTCGTGATACTTGACGAGCTGACCGCTTTGGATATTCAAAAATACAATGCAATGCTTGACGCTCTGCCCAACAGAGAACTGATCTGCGGTTTTCTTTCGGGTAAAAATGAGCTTATGAAATGGGAGCCTTCCGATCTTTTTCAGTTTTATTATGACACAACACCCATAAAAGGCAGCCTTGATGAATTGCTAAGCGTTATTGACGAGGCGGCGGTCGGCAGAGCCATCAAAATCGGTGCTTGCAATATCTACCACGGATGCGTTCACAATATGCTACACGAAAAGAGCGAGGATATTTTGAAAGGATTATATAAATCCGCATCTTTCGTTGTGCAGGCTATCGCCTTCAAGCAAACGGGCAAATATGTAAAGCATCTATGTGAATTGCGGGACGTTGTTTCAACCGATGAAAGGGTTATCATTGACACCTTTTTGAGCTTGAAAAATGGCGGAGAGATAGACTTCAATTCGATGTCTGAAGCATTATTCGTTTGGTCGGGAAAACGGATTGTCGAAAACAATTAAATCAATTCCAATATGAGGACAAAAGAGCAACATACAGTTGCTTGTCAATGCCGACAGTCAGTGATATAATATAACCACAACTGATGAAGGCGGTGATTTTATGAAAACGAAAGATATAATTTACGAATTAAGAACGAAACAAGGACTCTCCCAAGAGGAGCTTGCCGAAAAGGTGTTCGTAACAAGACAAGCTGTTTCACGCTGGGAAAACGGAGAAACTATACCAAACGTAGATACTCTCAAACTCCTATCAAAATTGTTTGACGTGTCGATCAATACGCTTCTCGGCTCTCCGAGAGAGCTTATTTGCAAGTGCTGCGGTATGCCTCTTGAGGACTGTAATACAAGCCGTGAAACCGACGGCAATTTTAACGAGGAATATTGCAAATGGTGCTATTCGGGCGGTGAATACACGCTTGATATCTGGAAACGGTATGCCGAAATCGGTGGAAAAGAAAAGCTCGAAGAATTTAAATCACAGCTGATTCACGAATTCAATACGCTTTTGCATATCGAGGGACTTCCCAAAGTGGAAAATCTGAACGTGCTGTCGGGTGAATTTATCAATATGGAATACACTCTGCCTAACGGAGAAAAAGTGAAATTCCTTGACGATAAGCAGACCTATCTCGGCAGTCAGCTCGAAAGTGAATTCGGCGGCAGATGCTTTGGTATTGCCGCAAATATGGATTTCCTTCTCGTCTGTACTTACGAGGAAAACGGAGAGAATCCAGAGCTTGTGATTTACAAGAAACGATAAATCAAATTCCAATTTGTCGAGCTGAATAGGCGTTGAATGTTGGTGCAAATTTGGTGCAACACTTTATGCGACGATACTCACGATATTCACGATATCGCACGAAATCACACGATAAAGCTACGATATCAAACGATATTACACGATATTCACGATATCAAACGGCGTTGCCAAAACTCCAAGAGATAATTTCGGCCTTTGGTCGAAGCAAAGAATGCTCTGCTCACGCAGGGCGTTTTTTGTTCTTTCACAAAGAATCATTTGCATTCGGTTACGGTACAGTTGAAAACGGCAACGAAGGCGTTTCATAACGATTACCAAAAAAGAGCATCCCTACACGGTGCTTTACATCTGCTTTTTGCCGCAATACCACGGCTTTCAAGGTTTCTGCTTCCGCCTATTTACTTTTGGCGAACATTTCGGTATAATATCATCATAAGGAGCTTATCGGCTTCCATATAAAAAGCAACCCGATTCACTCGAATTTGCAGAGGAGAATTCGTCATGAAAATCCACGATATTTCCCAAGAGATTTTCGCCTGCCGCGTTTATCCGGGAGATCCGACGCCAAAACGGAGAATACTCAGCCGCATTGACGAGGGCGCGGTATGCAATCTGACGGCGTTTTCAATGTGCGCCCACAACGGAACGCATATCGACGCACCGTTTCACTTTTTCGAAGACGGAAAAACGGTGGATCAGCTGGAGCTTCAGGCAACGGTCGGCATGGCGTACGTTGCAGAGCATAGCGGAGCGATTCATCGCGAGGATGCAGTGAGAATCCTCGAAAAAGCGAAGGAGCAAAGCCCCGAGGCGGCAAAGCGCATTCTGATCAAGGGTGCCGCCACCCTTTCGCAAGATGCCGCGACGGTCTTTGCCGCCTCGGGAATCCTGCTTTTCGGGAACGAATCGCAAACGGTCGGTCCTGAGGATGCGCCGATGCAGGTGCATCGGATTCTACTTTCCGCAGGTGTGATTCTGCTTGAGGGAATCCGCTTGGACAGGGTCCCCGAGGGGGAGTATCTTCTGAACGCCGCTCCGCTGAATCTTTCGGGCGCCGACGGCTCGCCTTGCAGAGCAATTCTGATCAAGGATGCCAACGTGTAAGTCCTGTCTGCCTACTCGGAATTTGCAAGAAACCCGCGACGGAGAGCAAAATCGAACCTGAATTTACACTTTCTTCTTGAAGTTTCGGAGAATTGGGTGTATAATTGGGATAAATCCAAGCAACAGTCGAGGAATGATCATGATCGATATTAAAAGCATCGTCGCAAGGAACATCACCGAGCTTCGGATCCAAAACAATCTGACACAGATGGAGCTTGCCGAAAAGCTGAACTACTCGGACAAAACAATATCGAAATGGGAGCGCGGAGAATCCTCTCCGGACATTTCGGTGCTTTTTCAAATCGCATCGCTGTTCGGCGTTTCGCTCGACCGTCTCGTCTCCGCCGAGGAGACCGCCGAAAGTGGCGTCAGGCCCTCACTCGGCGCGCCGAAATACAGCCGAAGGGTCATCTCGTACATCTCGGAGAGCGTCGTCTGGATCATCGCCACGCTTGCGTTCATCATCACCTCGCTCATCGTCGGACATATGGAATTTCAGTGGCTCTACTTCATTTATGCGCTTCCTGTGATGCTGATCGTCAAATTGGTGCTCAACACGCTGTGGTTCAACCCCCGTCGCAATTATTTCATCATCTCGGCTTTCTTTTGGTCGGTGCTCCTGTCCGTACACGCGACCTTCCTGTATTTTAAGATGAACGTTGCGCTGATCTACCTTTTGGGGGTGGTTGGTCAGATCGTAATTATTATGTGGTCCTTCGTCAAAAAAACAAAGAATTGATGCAAGTCCCGAGAGCGCCCTGCTTTTACCGAAAGCAGGGCGCTCTTTTTGTAATTCTACGAATCGGAGAATCCTCTCTTTGCTTCTCTACGGTTACGAATACGATTCGTAGAGAGAAATTCGACCGAATTAGGTTTACTCTCCTCTCTTGCGTGGGTATAATGATGACAGAGGACAGCACTCCCTCAAGCCACCCACTGAGAAAGGATCCACGCAAATGAACAAGCTCTCCAAAATCATCCGCCGCTTTACCATACCGCCCGTGTTCGCGGCAGGTCTTTTAATCACGGTATTTATCGTTTTCCCCGAATATTACGGAACGCCGCTTCATCTCATCGGCGGACTTTTCTTTCTGTCGCTTCTTCCGACGCTTGCCTATCCGCTTCAGAGGTACATTCCGCATTTTAAGGACAGAGGACGCGAGGGGCAGCGGAGTCTCGCCATGATCTTCTCCTTTTCGGGATACCTCTTCGGAACGGTCGTATCGCTCGTTACCCGTGCGCCGCGGCAGTTGCTTGCGCTCTACCTTGCTTATCTGCTGTGCGGCATCGGGATGCTTCTCTTGAACAAGCTCCTCAAAGTTAAGGCAAGCGGACATGCCTGCGGCATCGTGGGACCGATCATTCTGCTTTACTACTTTGGCTTGCCGCTTCCCGCAACGCTCGGACTGATGCTCGTGGTCCCTGTTTTCGTTTCCAGCATCCAAACCAAGCAGCACACGGCTCCGCAGCTCGCATGCGGCAGCATGATTCCGGCGGTATTCGTCACAATGGCCTATCTTTTGCTTGTATGATGCGCTCAACGCATCATTAAAATAAGTGGCTGCTCAAATGCGACTTGGCATTTGAGCAGCCACTTTTGAATTATCCGAGTAAAGCGTCACTTGCCAGCATCAGGGAAAACCCGACGAGCAACGCATAGGTGGCACCTCGCTCATGTCCGTGCGCGTGCGTCTCGGGGATCATTTCATCGCTGATGATGTAAAGCATCGTGCCCCCTGCGAAAGCGAGTGCAAAAGGCAAAACTGCCGACGCAATATGAACGGCAAAATAGCCGAGCAGGGTTCCGATCACCTCGACCGCTCCTGTCGAAAGAGCGAGCAAAAAGGTTTTTTTCGGAGAAATTCCCGCTGCCAGCATCGGTCCTATGATGACCATGCCCTCGGGAATATTCTGCAGGGCAATTCCCCCGGCAATGAGGAGCGCCGCCGCAGAGTCACCGCTGCCAAAGCCAACACCCGCTGCAATACCCTCGGGAAGATTATGAATGGCAATCGCAAAAACGAAGAGCATTACGCGCTCAAGGTTGCCGTTTCGGTGCGTCTCGCCGTCCTCTCCCTTCAGCTTATGTAAATGCGGAACGAGCCGATCGATCAAATTCAGAAAAAGCGCCCCTGAAAAAATCCCGACGATCGCATAAAGGAGTCCCCATTCCCCGCCGTACTCAAGCGAGGGGAGAATCAATCCGATCACCGCCGCCGCAAGCATGACACCTGCTGCAAAGGAAAGGACGATATCCGAAAAGGTGTGGGAAATGCGCTTAAAGAGAAAACCGACGGCGGCACCGAAAACCGTTGCTCCGCCAACGCCAAGTGCAGTCAGTAATACAAGCTCCATACGTTTGTCCTTCAAAAATCCGGGACTGTCGCAAACGCGGCAGTCCCTGTCTTTTTATTCCTCTGCCGCGCTGAAATCTTCCTTGCCAACGCCGCAAAGCGGGCAGACGAAGTCCTCGGGAAGATCCTCAAAGCGCGTGCCGGGCGCGATCCCGTTATCGGGGTCGCCGAGCGCCTCGTCGTACTCCCAGCCGCATACGTTGCATACGTACTTCTTCATCGTGATACTCCTTTTCTGTAATGTTATTTTATCTCTTCGAAATCCTCTGCCCCATGCTTACAAAGCGGACAGATGAAATCGTCGGGAAGCTTATCTCCCTCATAAACGTAGCCGCAGATCTTACAGACGTATCCGCGCTTTCCCTCGGTTTTCGGCTTCGGCTTGACGTTTTCGAAATAGTAGCTGTAGGTCATCGTCTCAAGATCGGAAAGCACGCGTGCTTCTGTGATCGAGCAGATGAACATTCCGTGGGTATCGAGATCAACGTACTGCTCGACGCGAAGCGAAAGGAAGGAATTGATATAGCGAGGCAGGAAAACGAGTCCGTTATCCGAGCGAAGCGGCTGGCAGTCCTTAAATTTATCGACGTTTCTTCCGCTGACGAAGCCGAAGCGCTCAAAGACGTCGAAGGGTGCCTCGACGGTCAGGCAGTTGACGTTCATCATACCGCTTTGGCGGATCACGTGATGCGAATAGTTCTCTTTATTGATCGTGACGGCGACACGGTTCGGGGAGTTCGTGACCTGCGAAATGGTATTGACGATCAAACCGTTATCCTTTTTGCCATCGTTTGAAGTCACGAGATAGAGCCCGTAGCCGATCTTAAAGAGCGCCGTGAGGTCGTTTTTATTGGCAGTCGAATCCTGCTGCGCAAGGTATTCACGGCAAAGCTCCTCGGCAAGCAGGCGGAGCTGCTCGGAGCTTTCGGCATCGAGAGCCGAGAGAATCCGCACACCGTGTTCGGCGAAGCGAAGCTCCTTGCACCCCTCAAGTGCAGCCTTCATCACCTTTGCCGCCATCGGAGCCCAGCTTCCGTTCTCAATCAGGGCAACGGTTCTGCGAGAGAAATTGCGCTCGGTCAGATGCGTGATAAAGGTACGCATGAAGGGAAAGACCTCGGCGTTATAGGTTGATGCGGCAAGCACGAGCTTGCTGTATCGGAAGGCATCGGCAACCGCCTCGGAGAGGTCGCATCTTGCAAGGTCGTACACAACGACCTTCGGAGCACCGTTCTGACGGAGCTGATCGGCAAGGGCGAGCGCCGCTTTTTTCGTGTTACCGTAGATCGAGGCGTATGCAACGACGATTCCGTCCTCCTCCGGCTGATAGGACGACCAGGTAGCGTAAAGTCCGAGGTAATAGGAGAGGTTTTCAGTGAGAACGGGGCCGTGAAGGGGACAGATGATCGAAATATCAAGCCCTGCCGCCTTCTTCAGAAGGCTTTGCACCTGCGTGCCGTACTTCCCTACGATACCGATATAGTAACGGCGCGCCTCGTCCGCCCAGTTCTCGCCCACGACGTCGAGCGCTCCGAATTTTCCAAAGCCGTCAGCCGAAAAAAGAATCTTATCGGTGCTGTCGTAGGTGACGATCACCTCGGGCCAATGCACCATCGGCGCCGTAAGGAAGGTGAGCTCATGACGTCCGAGAGAAAGGCGGTCTCCCTCTCCGACGACGAGACGGCGATCTGCAAAATCGGTTCCGAAGAACTGCTTGGTCATCTGAAACGCCTTAGCGCTTGCAACGATGATCGCATCCGGATAGGCCTTCGCAAAGCGAAGGATGTTTGCCGAATGATCAGGCTCCATATGCTGAACGATCAGATAGCTCGGCGTGCGATCGCCAAGCGCCCTTTGAAGATTATCGAGCCACTCGTGGGCAAATGCGGCATCGACGGTATCGAATACAGCGATCTTCTCGTCAAAAATGAGATAGGAATTGTAGGACATTCCGTTCGGGACACGGTACTGCCCCTCAAAAAGGTCCACCTGATGATCGTTGACGCCTATGTATTGGACGTCTCTTGTAATACGCATAGGATCCCTCCGAATTGTTTATCGTTTTTTCTCGGTTGCGGCGGAGAGTGCTCCGCCGCAACGGGTTTCGTTTATTTTGTTTTTGCTCAAAAGCATTTTCCGCTTCGGCAGTCCTCTGCTGCGCCTCTGCGGTAGCAGAGCTCGTTTGGGCACTCGCCTCTTTCGATCATGCAACGGATATTTTCAACCGTCGTTTCGGCGATATTGGACAGTGCCTCCTCGGTCAGAAATGCCTGATGTGAGGTCACGATAACGTTCGGCATCGAAATCAGCCGTGCGAGCACGTCATCCTCAACGATATGCCCCGAGTAGTCCTCAAAGAAAAAGTCGGACTCCTCCTCGTACACGTCAAGGCAAGCCGCTCCGACCTGTCTCGATTTGATGGCGCCGAGCAACGCCTCGGCATCGACGAGTGCTCCGCGCGAGGTATTGACGATCACAACACCTCGCTTGCATTTTTGAAGTGCAGAGGCATCGAGCATATGATAGGTCTCCTCGGTGAGCGGACAATGCAGGGAAATCACGTCGCTTTCCGCAAGCAGTGTATCAAGCGAAACGTAGCTCGCCTTTCCCGACGCCTTCAGCTCGTTTGAAGGGAACTTGTCGTAAGCAAGCACGTTCATCCCAAAGCCCGAGCAGATGTCGATAAAAACGCGGCCGATTTTTCCCGTACCGACGACGCCGACGGTCTTTCCGTGGAGATCGAAGCCGGTCATCTGATGCAAGCTGAAGTTAAAATCCTTGGTTCGGATATACGCCTTGTGAATCCGTCTGACCGAGGTGAGAAGCATTGCCATTGCATGCTCCGCGACCGCATACGGCGAGTATGCCGGAACGCGCAGCACGTGAATTTTTCCGAAGGCGTGCTTGACGTCAACGTTATTAAAGCCCGCACAGCGGAGCGCAATGATCTTCACGCCGAAGAAGCTTAACCGGTCAATCACCTCACTACTGACGGTATCGTTCACAAACACGCAAACGGCATCGTAGCCCTTTGCAAGCTCAACGGTATCCTCACCGAGCTTGGTTTCAAAATATTTAATCTGAAAGCCCGCTTCCTTAACGTGCCTGTCAAAGGACTTCACGTCGTAGGGCTTTGCGTCAAAAAATGCGATTTTCACTGAATTCTCCATGATCCGCTATACCGTATCGGCAAGGGGATTCGTTTTTCTTATTTTGCACGCGACGTCCGTTTCTATACCTATACACAGAAAAAGCGGTTGATACAAGCGAAAGATTCAGTCTCCGTTTTCGGTCAGTCCATCGGAGGGCGATGCAGGCGAAAAGTCTTCGGGCTCCTTGACCGCAAGGCGAATCGCTCCGCGCTCACAGGAAATATCCAGCTCACGGCATCCGCTCGCGTATTCCCCGTCGAGCGTCCACGGCATTTTTTCGTCTGCATACACGCGAAGCTTCCCAGTATGAAAGAAAACGATTTGATCGTTTTCATAATAGTTCTTGGTTGCGATGGCCTTCAGGCACGCCGAGATCTGATGGGGCGTTTTCATCGGACGGATAAGCATAACCTCAAATTTTCCGTCGTTAAAATCCACCACCGAGCGACGAAGCTTGAGAAGGCCCGCAAAGGACGTGGAATTGCTGATCGCACCGAAGATAAAATCGCTCTCCAGGTTCAGCTCATCCGATTCGAGGCGGATATGATACGGGCGGTTCATTGTGGCAACGTCGGCAATTCCGCGCAGAATGTACGCCGTATGCCCAAGGATGTTTTTCAGGCGCTGTGGCGCCGAATAAGCCGATCGGACGAAGGCGCCGAAGGATGCGATGTAGCAGAATCGACGGTCGTTAAACCGACCGATATCAAAGGGAATCTCGCCCCCCTCGACAATTGCGTGCGCCGCGCGAAGGATCTTTCGCGGAATGCGAAGGCTGCGTGCAAAATCATTGGTCGTTCCCGAGGGAATATACCCGATCGTAGGCTTTTTCCCCGATGCAAGCACGCCCGATACGATCTCATTGAGCGTTCCGTCTCCGCCGACGCCGACAACGATATCAAAATCCCCTGCCATTTCCTCGGCGGCCCTTGCGCCGTCTCCCCTCGAGCGAGTCAAATAGTCGGTGACGAAATATCCCTCCTGCTCAAACAGCGCGTGCAGCTTCGGCAGAGCCTTAAAGCCCTTGCGCTTTCCCGAGCAGGGATTGACGATCATCAAAAGACGATTTCCGGTCGTTTCCATAAAGCCGCTTCAATACCCCTTTTCGAGGAAGGCGAGCTCGCATGCCGCAACCATCAGGGCGGCGATCGAAAAGGATTCGAGCAACGCATCCAGTGAAACGGCCTCATCGGATTGATGAATCTCGCCGTGACCGGGGGAAAAGGTCATTTTCTTTCGGATATAGGGAGCCGCTACGCCGATGCTGTAGGCGTTTTTCAGATGGCGCGCATAGGTGCCGCCACCGCTGTAAAATGGCTTCGCTTTACCGCCGGAAAAAATGCTGTAGACCTCGAGCATCCCCTTTGAGGTAGGAGCGTTTTCATCAATGCGGAAGCCCTCGTCATTCGAAAGCGAAGCGATCGAAAAGCCGCTTTGCTCGAGCGTATTCTGTACCTTCCTCTCAAGCTCCTTGCCGTCGCTTGCACTTCCGTAGCGAATGTCAAAGGAAACGAGAAGATGCCCGTCTCTCATCGAAACGATACCGTTTGCAGAGGTAACCTTGCCGAAGTATGGATCGTCGCAGGCGACAGCAAACGCCTCGCCGTGAACGGTTTTGAGCAAGTCCGAAAGAGAAGAAAAGAGAGCCGCGTCGCCTCGGTCAAGCGTTTGGAGAGAGGCAAAAAGATCTGCAAGCAGAGCTGCGGCGTTAATCGAGCCATCGGGTGCACAGGCGTGCGACGTTAGGCCCTTAGCGCGCAAAACGGCGGCGTTCCCCTCAAGCGCAAGCGAAATGTCCTCTCTGCCTGCCAAGGCGCTGCGCAGCTCGCTAAGGAGCTCTTCCCTTGAGACGAGGCGCGCGGTGCATCGATCGAGAACGACGTTAAACGCCTTGCCGCCCTCAAACGCCGTAACGTCGGACAGGGTTGCCTTCGATTCTGCCATCAGATGCAGAATGCCCTTCTCTCCGAGGCAGATCGGGTACTCGTTGTCGGGAACGATCGAAAGATCGGGCATGGGCTCGCTTTTGCAGAAGGACTCAATATCCTCCATCCCCGTTTCCTCCGCCGATCCAAGGAAGGCAAGAAGTCTTCCGCAGAGCGGCAAGCCAAGATCGCGAAACGCCTTGAAAACGTACAACGAATGAATCACGCCTGCCTTGTTGTCCTCGACACCGCGGCCGATCAGACAATCGCCGATCCGAATCGGCTCAAAGGGAGCGGTATGCTCCCAATCGTCTCCAACCGGAACGACGTCGGTATGCCCAAAGAGTGCCAGCGTCGGGCTTCCCTCGCCGTAGGATGCAAGACCGTACGTAAAGTCCTCGGAGAGCGTTGCATCAAAGCCGTTTTCTCGGAAGAGAAGAATTGCCTCGTCAAGCGCCGCACGGCAAGCACGGCCAAAGGGTGCTCCCTCCTCTGCCTCGCCGCGCACCGACGGGATTCGCACGAGGCGGAAGAGATCGCGTACGATCTCCTCGCTGTGAGCGAGCATATATTCCTTGACCGATTTGATCATCTCGGGTTTCATTGTGCGTCCTCTTTTCGGATTTAGTTAAAGGTAGCCACCTCAGGAACGGCGGGCTCGGCAGCTCGGATTGAAATTGGCTTCAGAACGGGCCCCTTTGAGCGATAGAGCTTGCTGTAGGAGATCGTGATCTTCGCCGTCATCTCGACCCAATCGCGCATGGCGTACTTTCCTGCATCGCTTGACGTCACCGCCAGCGCGCGGTAGGAGATATCGTCGGCACAGCAGGTCATCACGTGCCGTCCGATGGCAAAGGTATCGCTCGGAAGCTCGTCGCTTTTTGCGATCACGCCCTTAAAGGAAACCGTCTTCCCGTCATATTTGTCGGTTTCCTCTACGAGATCACGGTACCAAACGGCATAATCGGCATCCTTGATCTCGATCACGGGGGCAGTAAGATCAAAGGGCAACGGATCCTCGATGGTATCCTGCTCAAGCTCCCCCTCGGTTGTTTCGTACATGATCTGCGTGCGCCTGCCGATGCCGCGCACGATCTTATGAAGCGGCATGCGGTCGGCATCAGGCTTCATACGGTTGAAGATCACGACCTCGGCGCTCTGCAGCTTATCGACCGTCATCTGACGCATATTGGCGTTGTAGTTCTCAAAGGTCGAGCCGTCGGCAATCAGAATCTCCTGGCAGATAAACCATCCCTGCGGAAGCGCGTTGTAAAGCGAGTCGATCTGCCACATGCCGTTGTATTCAATGAGAATACGCTCTGCCCCCGCGCGCTTTGCCATGGCCTGAAGGCGATCTGCGGTCAGATACTGCTCGTCGGAGACGGTCCTCAGAGTAACATTCTCTCCCCCGTTTGGATAGGTCGTCAGGTCGAGCTCCTCGACCCCCTCCTCGCAGAGGATCACGAGAATCTTCTCCCCCGTATTGAAGCGCTTATCTTCCAGAGTTTCCTGTATAAACTTCGTTTTCCCTGCCTCGAGATAGCCCGTAAAAAGGTAAATCGGCGTTTCCATAGTTTTTCCTTTCCTCTTCGGGGAGATCAGTTGACGCCGAACAGCTGTGCGAGCGCTTCCCTGTTCAGGCTCGAGCCGATCACGCAAAGACGTCCGATGACGTCTGCCGCCCCCGTGCGTACGTCGATTCCGTCGGGCACGTAATCGAAATGAATCCATTTTCCGTCGGCACCCGCTACGATGCCCTTCGCACGGAGAACGAGACCGAAGCGGGCGCTGTCCTCGTCAATCGCCTCGAGAATTTCCTGAATTTCCTCGGCAGAAAATCTTTTCGCCGTCTCGCAGCCCCAGCTTCCGAAGACCTCGTCGGCGTGATGATGGTGGTGATCGTGTCCGCAGCCGCATTCCCCGCCGTGCTCGTGGTGGTGATCATGTCCGCAGCCGCATTCCTCGCCATGCTCGTGGTGGTGATCGTGTCCGCAGCCGCATTCCTCGCCATGCTCGTGGTGGTGATCGTGTCCGCAGCCGCATTCCTCGCCGTGCTCGTGGTGGTGATCGTGTCCGCAGCCGCATTCCTCGCCATGCTTGTGGTGGTGATGGTGATGCTCGGTCTCTTTTTCCAGACGTGCGAGCTCGTGAGCAAGCGTCCCCGATATTTCCATCGCAGAAAGGATCGCATCCCCCGTGATCTCGCTCCAGGGAGTCGCGACGAGCGTTGCACTCGGATTATGCTCACGCACGATGGCAAGGGCATCGGCAAGCCGTGCCTCGGAGATTCGGTCGGTATGCGACAGAACGATACAGGTAGCATTTTTGATCTGATCGCCGAAAAACTCACCAAAGTTCTTCATATACATTTTGCATTTTCCGGCATCGACGACCGTCGTTTGAGCATTCAGCGAAACTGCGTCCGAGCAGACACCTTCTACGGCACGGATCACGTCGCTGAGCTTCCCGACGCCCGACGGCTCGATCAGGATGCGGTCGGGGGAAAGCTCGGCGAGTACCTTTTTGAGCGCATCCCCGAAATCACCAACGAGGCTGCAGCAGATACAGCCCGAGTTCATCTCGGTAATCTCAATACCGGCATCGCGCATAAATCCACCGTCAATACCGATCTCACCGAATTCGTTTTCAATGAGAACGAGCTTTTCTCCGGCATAAGCCTCACTGATCAGCTTTTTGATCAAAGTCGTTTTGCCGGCACCGAGAAAGCCCGAAAAAACGTCAATTTTCGTCATATTCTCCGCCCTCATTACAAAATATATTTTACTTATTTATTATATGCCCATGCAATATTATATACCCGATCCGCGCACTTGTCAAGCATAAGATGGGAGATTTGCGCGCAATGCGATCGCTCTGCAAAAGCTGCAGAAAAAAAGCCGTCTCAAATGCGAAAAGCTCTGCATTTGAGACGGTTGCGACTTCAAAAAATCAAGAATCGACCTTAACGGTCCAGCCAAAGGTATCGGGAAGGGTTCCCCACTGAATCCCCGTCAGCGTATTGTAAAGGGTCTGCGCGATCTTACCGATCTTGCCTTCATTGACGATCATCTTCTCGTCGGTATTATCAAGCATGCCGATCGGAGAAATGACGGCGGCGGTTCCGGTTCCGAACGCCTCGTCAAGCTTTCCTGCGTGGTACGCCTCTACAACCTCATCAATCGAAAGCCGTCTCTCCTCAACGGTGTAGCCAAGGCTGCGGAGAAGCTCGATGCAGGATGCGCGCGTAACGCCCGGAAGGATGCTTCCACTGTCAAGCGTGGGAGTTATGACCTTTCCGTCGATGACAAAAAAGACGTTCATGGCGCCAACCTCGTCAATGTACTTGTGCTCCACGCCGTCAAGCCAAAGCACCTGCGCATAGCCAAGCGATTCCGCCTTCTTTTGACCGATCAGTGAAGAAGCGTAGTTACCGCCGACCTTGGCAAAGCCGGTACCGCCGCGCACCGCGCGAACGTACTCGCGCTCCACGTAGATCTTAACGGGGTTGATGCCCTCCTTGTAGTAGGATCCGACGGGAGAGAGGATGATGATGAAAAGATAGGTTTTTGCAGGATGAACGCCGAGCTGAACGTCGGTCGCAATGATAAAGGGACGAATATAGAGAGAGGTTCCGGGAAGCGAGGGAACCCACTCCCAGTCAACGGCAACGAGCGAGCGGATCGCATCGAGCGCATCTGCCGCATCAATTCTCGGAATGCAAAGGCGGTCGTTGGTGCGATTCATACGCTCAATGTTCTTGTCGGGGCGGAAAAGCTGAACCGAGCCGTCGGGCGTACGGTATGCCTTCAGGCCCTCGAACATCTCCTGCGCGTAATGGAAGACCATCGTTGCGGGATCAAGCGAGAGATTGGCATAGGGGACGATTCTTGCGTCGTGCCAGCCCTTCCCCTCGGTGTAGTTCATCAGGAACATATGATCGGTAAAATGCCGACCGAAGCCGAGCGAGCCCGAATCGGGCTTTGCCTTGCGTTCTTTCGTCAGCTCATAGCGGATATTCAGCATGATAACCTCCTCGCGTGAAATGAAAATTTATTTTTATACAAATATAAGTGTGATTGTAGCACAAACGCCGCGTTTTGTCAACAGATTTCGCCAAAAATTCCTTTCCTTCAAAAAGAGCGAGGGCGCGACCGCCATCAATTTCGATGCAAGGGTCGCGCCCAACGAGGGGGGTCAAGGTTTTGTATAACGAAAGTTATATTTCAATCGTTATACAATCTTGTCTTGGTAACACGCTCAATTTCGCGGTTGGTGGTACGCTTTGCATCGCTCTCTCGCTTATCGTATAGCTTCTTACCCTTACAAAGTCCAACCTCGACCTTAACACGCGAGCCTGAAAAATACAACGAGAGCGGAATCAGCGAGTATCCGTCGCGCGTGACGTAGCCAAGCAGCCGAAGGATCTCCTTTTTGTGCATAAGCAGACGGCGCTCGCGCAGGGCGTCGCGGTTGAAAATGTTGCCCTTTTCGTATGGACTGACGTGCATACCGACGACGAAAAGCTCGCCGTCGCGGATTCGGCACCATGCATCCTTGAGATTGACGGTTCCTGCGCGCAGGGATTTAACCTCGGTGCCGTAAAGCTCGATCCCCGCCTCGTAGGTTTCATCAACGAAATACTCATGCCGTGCCGCGCGGTTCTGACAGATCAGCCGTCCCGAATTCTTTTTCTCAGCCATGTTTTACTCCGCGGTGCTCTCCTCGGTCACATTCTCGAGAATTTCAAGGATCTCGCAAACATACATGGTGTGATAATCCTTTTGGGGATAGTGGAAGGAGAAAAGCTCACAATCAAAGCAGCAGTCGGGCGAAAGCTCCTGCGCGTAAAGCTTTTTAAGCTTCATCACGCGCGTTGCCTCAGAATAATAGATTGCACCGTCTCCGTCGGTTACGGCGGTCAATCCGCACTCCGCAACCTTATCGACGTCGCGTCCGCTCTTTGCACCGCAAAATGCCAGCTTGTCGCGCATATCGTCTCCGAACCACGTCAAGGTAATCGTCTCGCCTGCCTCGGTAAACTCATGCGTATAGCGCTGCGGACGGATGAAAAGGAAGGCAACGGGCTTTCCCCAAAGCTCACCGAGCCCGCCCCAGCTTGCCGTCATGCAGTTTGAGGAGCCGTCGGGCTTGCTTGCCGTCACGAGCATCCAATCCTTGGCAATCATGCCGATGGGACGGTCGGTCAGCTCGTGTGCGGAAATTTTCTTAAAAACCTTCATAAAGCCTCCTAACGATCAGATATAAAAGCCGTTCTTTTATATTTTTTCAAAAGCCTCATCTATTTTACCATATCTTTCAAAAAAAAGCAAGCCCAATCTTTCGACACCGCAGCCAAGCGAAAAATACTCAAAAAAATGCGGCCCGACGCTCGTAAACGAAGTCGGGCCGCAAAGGCGGGAGACGTCACGCCTCCTCTTCCCTTTCCTTTTCCTTTGACCGAATGTAGCGCGCCGCCGCGCGGATGGCATCCATCATACGGCGGGAGCCAAAGTGGTTCTGTGCACCGTGATAGTCCACCCAGGTATAGCGACGAATCTCGTCCTCTCGGATCTTCACCTCGCCGTCGCACTTTGCAAGAAAGACGGTCAGGGTTTTGGAATAGATAGGCGGGATGGGATAGGAAAGACAGTAGCGGAAGCCGGGGATCGGCACGGCGCGCAGTCCTGCCTCCTCAAAGAGCTCACGGGTAGCAGCCTCCTCCTCGCTCTCCCCTCGCTCCATGTGCCCCTTCGGAATGCTCCAGACGGTTGATCGCTTCTCCTGAAGAATCAGAAATTCAAGCTTTCTGCGTCGGCGACGATAGACGACCATACCGCAGGAATGATGATACAGATGCTCCATCGAATGCTCGTAGGGAGCTTCACGGAACCAAACCTTCTCCATAATCGTTGCCTGATGCGGTTTTTGACCGACCGGCGCGACAATGAGTGCTTTTTCGGAATCGTTCTCTCGGTAAAGAGCCGCTACAACACGGCCTGTATAGCGGCTGACCTTGCGCTCGACACCGACGAGATACACCGTCTGCGCCTCGCCGCTCGGAGAAAGAATGCCCGGAAGATATCCGACGTTGATCGGATACGGAACACTCGAGTCCTCAGAGACGGTACCGATCGGGCGATCCACCGTGATCGTTACGGTCTTGCCGAGCCAGACCCATATCCTTGCCCGGCGGAGGATCGACTGAATCAGCTCTGCCTTCCCGTTCGTGTAGGCAGCCCGATCCTCGGGATAAGTGCTTGCAAGCTCTCTTTTCTTCGCCTCATACTCGCGGGCAACGTCGGGGCGCCCCTTGAGATAATCGCGGAAAGCGAGATAGTCACGCCATTCGGGGCTTCCGTATCGAACAACATGCAGATGGCAGGTAACCGTCTCCCCATCCCCTACGCGACGGGAAAACAGGCGCTCGTTTTGATCCGCAGAGTCGACGAAGGTATACCCAAGCCTCTCAATCTCGGTACGCCTTTGATCGGCAACCGAAAGCTCGGACACCCCGAGTACAACGTCAAGAATCGGCTTTGCCATAATGGATGGCACGGCGGTGCTTCCGACGTGGGCGCATCCGAGGCAGTCACGGCCAAGAAGTGCGGAAAGCGTACGCACAGCGCGAGCTCCGTCACGCGACCAGGCAGGATCATGAGGAACGAGACAAACCGTTCCGCGTTTCAGTCCAAGCATAGCGCACTCCTTTCCAAAATATATGAATAAAACTATTATAGCACAGATTTTTAATGAAAGCAAGTTTTTTTACAGAATCGGCACGTTTCTTTAGAAAAATCACGCAAAAAAATGATTTTGGCTTCCTTTTTTGAAAAAAGAGAAAAACACCCTTGACAAAGTAAAAGGCGTATGCTATAATACTATCGTTCTAAAGAACATGGGGGAATTCCCGAGCGGCCAAAGGGGGCAGACTGTAAATCTGTTGTCACTGACTTCGGTGGTCCGAATCCACCTTCCCCCACCAAAAATCGACAAGCTTCGACAGAAGCTTGTCGATTTTTACTTCTTCACTCTTCACTCTTCACTTTTCACTCTTCACTCTTCACTTTTCACTCTTCACTCTTCACTTTTCACTCCCCCCCTTGTCGATTTTTTGGCAAGTAATAAGTAATAGTGAATAGTGAAAAGGTATCTAATGTAGCTTTTTGTAGTGCAAAAAGCATTTTTATTATATTCGATTCAAAAGTAATAGGTTTTACGGTATAATTGGTACATCAAAGTGAAAGGCGGTGAGGTTGCGGCAGAAAGTCCATTGATTATAAATTTGCGCTTGATGTGATACAGGTTTGCAAAGGTTTGAGGGGAGCAAAATATGAAAGTGCACTTATCAATCAGTTTTTGCGTTCCGGAACAATTATCGGTGCGAATATTCGTGAAGCCTTTTATGCTCACGGCAAGGCTGACTTTATAGCTAAACTCCAAATCGCTTTAAAAGAATGTTCCCAAACGGAATATTGGATTGAGTTGGTTTTAGAGAGTGGGTATTATCACGATAAATCCTTGCTTGACAAGTGTACGGAAATTTCGTGGTTATGGGCAAGCCGAACAGCATCACAGGTCTTGACGAAGGGATTTTTCGTTCGATTCATATAAGTATGATGAGCATTATATAAACGTAATGTCGCAAGAGCGTTTCAAGGAATTATAATCCACACGAGTTCAAGTCTATATCAAAACAACGGAAAATATCTTTTTTATCGTCCATACACAAAAAAGCACTTCGAAAGAAGTGCTTTTT
>JAZNFP010000011.1:0-9302 GCA_045576095.1 Eubacteriales bacterium | reverse complement strand
ATCGGATTCCACAGTGTTACTAACGATAGTAACGGTCCGGAGACCGGATATACCGTTTATGAATCTCAGGTTATCGCACTCATGGATTACATTCAGTCTCTCGTTGACAGCGGAGAGCTGTGGCTCGGAAGCTTTGAGGAGGTTGCAAAGTATTACTTTGAGTGGTCGAGCGCACCGCTTTCGACGAAGGTCGTCGACGACCGTGTTGAAATCCGCCTCAATGACGAAGAAGAGGATCCGCGCTTTGATGTCGCTTTGACTCTGAAGATTGCAATTCCGTATGACTGGACGACGGCTGTTCTGAATACCGCAGGGCAGCAAAGTAATCTTGAAATTCATACGGACACCGACGGAACGCATTTTGTTTACGCAAACGTTGTTCCGAGCGATTCTGTCAGCGTCATTTCTCCTGCAATTTAAAAAAGGGGCTAAAACAAAGAAAACAGGTGCTGCGCGTAAGACGTAGCACCTGTCTTTTTCTTTACGTATCCTGTATTTTAAGGTGGAAAACCTTTGGGTTTTCTCTTTTTTATCGTTTTTCGTTCGGTTATGCCGAAATCAAGCGAGCCCCAAAAGGGACCTCGCACTAAGAATTCGACGTTATTGCTTTTTTCAATCTCAAAAGCGATGATAACGCCCCAATTCTTAGTGACTCCGCCCCTTTCATTTTGTTCAAGTCAAGGCATTAGATCGAGCCGACAATGTAGGGAGCCATCTCCGCACGGAGAGCTGCCTCCTCCTTTGCCTGCGCCTCGCGCTCTGCGCGCTCTGCCTCGCGTCTTGCCTCTGCCTCAGCCTTTGCTTCAGCTTTTGCCTCGTCCTCAAGGATCGCACGGATCGAAAGAGCAAGCTTGCGGTTCTCACGGTCGATCTCGGTGATCTTAACGTCAACCTCCTGACCGATCGAAACGACATCCTCGGGCTTTGCAACCTTCTCAAGCGAGAGGCGAGAGATGTGGATCAGACCGTCAACGCCCTCAGCGACCTCTGCAAATGCACCGAAGGGCATGATTGAAACGATCTTTGCCTTAACGATCTCACCAACCTCATGATTGGCGGCAAAGATTGAGAAGACGTCCATCTCCTCGGTCTTGTAGCCGAGGGAGATTCTCTTCTTCTCAACGTCGAGCTCCTTGATGTAGACCTCGATCTGCTGACCGACCGAAACCACCTGTGAGGGGTGCTTAATGCGCTTCCAAGAAAGCTCGCTGTTGTGAACCATTCCGTCAACGCCGGCTCCAAGATCAACGAATGCACCGTACGAGGTGAGGTTCTTAACGGTACCGGTAAAGCGCTGGCCAACCTCAAGGGTTGCAAAGAAGGCGGCCTCTGCCTCCTTGCGCTCAGCGTTCTTGACGATGCGGATCGAAGCGAGGGCGCGCTTGCGGTTCTCCTCGAGATCAATCAGCTTCACTCTCTGGGTGGTTCCGACGAGTGCGGTAAGATCGCCGTCCTTCGGAACGCCGCTGTGCGATGCGGGAATAAAGACGCGGTTTCCGTTCAGGTCGATCAGAAGACCGCCCTTGACGGCATCGACGATCTTGCCCTCGAGAATAGTGCCCTCCTTGTAGGCGTCCTCGATCGCAATCCAGTTCTTGTCAGCATCGATTCTCTTCTTGGACAGGGTAGCCATGCCCTCGCCGTCGTTGACACGAATGACGAATGCACGGACCTCGTCGCCGATTTTGAACATTTCGGCAGGCTTTACAGGCTCCTCGGAAAGCTGCTCGGTAGCGATGAAGCCGGTTACCTTGCAACCAAGGTCAAGGTAGATTCCGGTTGCGGCAATAGCGGTAACGATACCCGTGACTGTTTCCCCTGTATGTAATGTTTTGAGCGAGCCGTCAAGCATCTCCTCGAAGCTTACTTCCTCAATTTTTTCTTCCATGGTCATTGCTTTATATACCTCCGATATTATCCCGTCGGGTGTGGAAGCACCCGCGGTGATTGATACACGGAAACTCGGTTTGTAGCGGCCCGGGTCAAGGTCGGAGAGCGATTCGATCAAAACGGTATCGGTGCAGCTTTGCAAGCAGAGATCGCAAAGCTTCCTCGTGTTTGAGCTTTCGTGACTGCCGATCACGATCATGCTGTCTGATTCTTTTGCCAAGGCAACGGCTTCATTTTGCCGAACTTCCGTAACATTACATATTGTATCAAAAAAAATTGAATTTGTATATAGTTTTTTGAGAATTTCTTGAGTTTTTTTCCACTCAAACAGATTTTGCGTGGTTTGCGCTGCCAAAATGAGCCTTTTACCGGAAAAATCCGGATTTGACAGCACGCGATCGAGCGATTGCCGATCGGTAAAGATCTCCTTGGCACCGTTTGCATAGCTCATGATACCAATCGACTCCGGATGAGTCGGATGCCCAAAAAGAAGGAAGAGAGTTGATTCGCTCGTATTTTCGGATGCGATGCGATGGATGCGCTTGACGTTGGGACAGGTCATGTCGGAAATGCTGAAATCAGGGAACTTTGCCTCAAGAGCCGACAGGTGCTCCATTTCTTCCTTTTTGATCCCGTGGGCGCGAATCACGAGGGTGACGGGACGCTCAGGGGTTGCACTCTCGGCAAGCGGCTCGGCTTCGTCGATGGATATTGCAAGGACACCCTTCGCCTGAAGCTCTGCGAGATAGACGCGATTATGAATCAAATGTCCGAGCGTATAGATACGACGGACTCCTGCCTCGAGCAGCTTTTCAACCGTTTCGGTTGCACGTCTGACACCAAAACAGAACCCCGCATTTTTTGCAAGCGTAACCTTCATCAGATGTGCTCCGATGCGTTATCTTGGGTAAAGCCGCCGAGCCTGCAGACCTCTTGAAATGCGATCCCCGCAGCATTGGCATACGCCTCGTTGCCGCCCTCGTGCAGTCCGAGCTCGCCGATGGAAATCGGCTTGCCGATCAGAACGTGTGTTCGGCGGAAAAGGCAGTATTTTTGATTCTTCATTTTGATGCAGACGGGGATAATGCCTGCTTGTGCGCGATGGGCAATCATACCGATTCCGTTTTTGATCGGCGTTTCGGCCGGGTTCACCTTGGGATATCGGTGCCCCTGCGGAAATACCGAGAAGAGCGCTCCGTCCTTTACGATCTCAATCGAACGCTTGATGGCCTTCACGTCGCTTCCCGCACGGTCAACCGAAACGGCACCGAGGGAGCGAATAACGGGGGCAAGGATCGGGATGCGAAAGAGCTCGCTTTTTGCAAGGAAGCGGAGCTGACGGGGAAAAGACGCGCCGAGAGCAAAGACGTCAATAAGCGATACGTGATTCGAGCAAACGACGTAGCCGCCTTGCTTTGGAACGTTTTTGCGGCCCGTGATCTTGATGCGGAAAAGAAAGCGGATGAGCCACCCTGCGCAACCGTGCAGAAGACGGTAAAAGCGCGACATGCGGGGAGCGGGCATCGTTTTACGGGCAATGATTTCGGTAACGGCAGAAACCGACCCCTCAAAATCGAGGTTCGAGGTATCGAGAAGAACGGCGTCGTCGGCGGGACGCAGGGGGGCGATTGCGCGAGAGCTGTCGTTTCGATCGCGCTCGTTCATTTCCTTGAGAACGTCCTCGTAGGTAACCGCCGTGCCCTTGGCAATCAGCTCGTCGTAGCGGCGCTTGGCACGCGCCTCGGGAGATGCAGTCAGAAAGATCTTGACCTCGGCATCGGGGAAGATGACCGTTCCGATATCGCGCCCGTCCATAATGACCGATTGCTCATCGGCAAGGCGGCGCTGGGTGTCGAGAAGAAAGCTTCTTACCTCGGGGATTGCCGAAACGCGAGATGCGTACATCGAAATTTCTGGCGTACGGATCTCCTCTCCGATTTCTTTGCCGTCAAGACAAAGAATCTGCTTGCCGTCAACGAGGGAGACCGAAAGCGAAACGTCGGGGAGCGCCGCCACGACCGACGCGGTGTCCTCGGGGGCGATTCCGTGCTCCTTCATGTAAAGTCCGACCGTTCGGTACATGGCACCGGTATCCACGTAGAAGATCCCGAGCTTTTTTGCAACAGCCTTGGCAACGCTGCTTTTTCCGGCACCGCCGGGACCGTCAAGTGCGATTTTTACGTTTGGCATATAGATTTCCTTTCCTGGAGCGAGATCATCGTTTCTGCCGCGGCGCGACCGGCAAGATAGCCGGTTGAAAAAGCAATCTGCAGATTGTATCCGCCGGTATAGGCGTCGACGTCGATCATCTCTCCCGCGAAATAAAGGTTTCGAATAAGCTTGGATTGCATCGTTTTGGGATGGATTTCCTTGACCGAGATTCCCCCGGACGTGACGATGGCTTCCTCAATCGGTCGAAATCCGGAGAGCGGTATCTCAAAGCCCTTCAGAGCAAGGAGAATCGTTTTTCTCTGCTGCCGCGAAATCGTATGGACCTTTTGGTGCGGATCCGCTTGGACGTACCGAAGGAACGGCGCAATCATTTTACTCGGAAGCAAGGCGCCGAGAGCATTACCGAAATCCTTGTTCGGTGCTTTTGAAAAATCCGAAAGGAGACGGCGATCAAGCTCTTTTTCGTCAAGTGCGGGCTTAAGATCAATCGAGAGGATGCAGCTTGAAAAATCGGTTTTGCGAAGATGAGCCGAGGCGCTGAGGATCATCGGACCGCTGACTCCGAAATGTGTGAACAGCATTTCTCCGAAATCCTTGTAAATGACAGCGCCCTTGTCCCTGATCTCAATGGCTACGTTGCGCAGTGAGAGCCCCTGCATTTCGGGGCAAAAAGGGGACGGGGAGACGAGAGGAACGAGCGAAGGAAGAAGGGGCGTTACGGTATGCCCGAGTCCTTTGGCAATACGAAGCCCGGAGCCGTCCGAGCCCGTCAAAGGATAGGAGACACCGCCGGTTGCCAAAATGACGGCGTCAAACGAACGGGCACCTTTTGTCGTTACGACACCAATGGCTGCTCCGTCCTCAACGGAAACGTCAAGCACACGGTCGAAGACGATGTGCGCTTGCTCGGCGTAGGAGAACAGAGCCTTCAAAATATCGGAGCTTTTATCCGAAACGGGAAACACACGTCGGCCACGCTCGGTTTTCAGAGGCGTACCGTGCCGCTCGATCAGTGCCATCAGATCAGCAGAGGAAAGCGCGGAAAGCGCACTGTAAAGGAAACGCTCGTTTTTGGTAACGTTTGGGATGAACTCCTCAAGGGTACAGTCGTTGGTGACGTTACAGCGGCCTTTTCCGGTAATCAAAAGCTTTTTTCCGGGGCGATCGCTTGATTCGAACAGAGTCACGTCAGCGCCGAGCGAGCTCGCGGTACCTGCGGCAAGCAGACCCGCTGCGCCGGCACCGACGATTGCGATTTTAGGAGTTTCAGCGCTTGGTGTAGACATCATATTCATCCCATACCTGCTCCAGATGCTCAAAGCGCTCCTTGACGGCATCGCGCTTTTTCTGTGTAATTGCAACGAGGATCGAGTTGATAATGCTAAGAGGAGCAACGAGCGAATCGACAAACGAAGCCATATCGCTCTGCGCGGTTAAAAGGTAGCTCGCATGCTCGGCGATCGGCGAGAGCGTGCTGTCGGTCAGAGCGATCACCGATGCGTTTCGGTCTCTGGCATACTTGACGGCGTTGACAACCTTGGTGGAATATCTCGGAAAGCTGATGGCAATCAGAACGTCCTGCTCGGAGATTCCGAGAATTTGCTCGAAAACGTCACTTGAGCTCGTCGGCTGTACGAGTCTGACGTTGTCAAAGATCATATTGAGGTTGAAATTCAGGAAGCCGGCAAGGGAAGCCGAGGAGCGAACGCCGAACACATAGATGTTCCTTGCGGAAACAATGGCGTCAACTGCTGCCGAAAAGGTGTCTCGGTCGATGCTGTCGAGCGTGTAGCGGATTTTTTCAATATCGGAGTGCATGACCTTTTCGATCAGGTTGCCCTCTCCGATTCGTTGGTCGGTAATGTCGATGCGTTGATTCGGCGTGAGCTTGCTTTTGACGAGCTCTTGGACCGCTCTTTGGAATTCGGGGTAGCCGTCGAAGCCAAGCTCGTTCGCAAAGCGGACGACTGTTGACTCCGAAACACCGACCATTTCTCCAAGCCTTGAAGCGGTCATGTAGGCGGCGCGATCATAGCTATGCAGAATTGCATCGGCAATGCGCCGCTTTCCTTTGGAAAAGCCGGGCATTCCGTTTTTGATTAAAACGGAGATATCCTTCGACATATCGGTATCCTCTCTTCGGGAATATGATTGATCAGGGAAGCCTTGCAAGTGCGGTGTCGAGCCGTGCAAGCGCCTCTTCTTTACCAAGCACCTCAAGGAGCTCGGTTGCGCCGCCGGGAGTCACGGCCTGCCCGGAAACGGCGATGCGGACACACCAAAGAATCGCGCCGGGCTTGATGGAAAGCGCCTCGGCCTTGCTTCCGAGTGCGGCAAACAGGGCGTCGTTTGTAAAATCCGAAATCTCAGACAGCGTTTCTTTTGCCGCAAGGAGCAGCATTCTTGCGTTTTCGGTTGTGACCTTGTTCTTTTTGTTCGGGAAGAGCGTGAGGGGATCGTAATCGGGGAGCGCAAGGAAAAATCCGATTTTCTCACGGATCTCACTGAACTTCAGAATACGGGGCTGCACGAGTGAAAGAATCTTGTCAAGCCTTTCCTCCGACAGCGAATGCTCACCGAGGAAGGGAAGTGCGGCTGTCTTGAATTCCTTTGGAGTCATGCGGCGGATATATTCGCCGTTGAACCAAAGCAGCTTTTCGTAGTCGAACACGGCGGAGGATTTGTTGATGCCGTCAACGGTAAAAACACGGATCATCTCCTCAAGCGTAAAGAACTCGTTTTCGGTTCCCTTGGGACACCAGCCAAGCAGGGCGATGTAGTTGATGATCGCCTCCGCAAGATATCCGTCGGCAAGCAGTGCTGCAAAGCTAACGGCGCCATGACGCTTTGAGAGCTTCGAAACGGTACCGTCAGCGCCGCGTCCCATCATCAGGGGCAGGTGAATGTAGGTGGGGCGCTCCCATCCGTAGGCATCGTATAGAAGTGCGTATTTCGGCGTGGAAGTCAGGTATTCGCATCCGCGAACGACGTGTGTGACGCCCATCAGATGATCGTCAATGACGTGACAGAAGTTGTAGGTCGGGTAACCGTCGGCCTTCATCAGAATCTGATCCTGCAGCTCTTTATTCTCGATGCTGATCTCGCCGTAAACGGCATCAACGTAGGAGGTCACACCGCTCTCGGGCATTTTCTGACGGATGACGTACGGAGTTCCCTTTGCAAGCTCGGCCAGAACCTCTTCTCGGCTCAGATTGCGGCAATGGCGGTCGTATCCACCGACGCCGTCATCTCCGTGCAGCGACTCGAGACGCTCCTTCGAGCAGAAGCAATAGTAGGCGTGTCCAAGCTCAATGAGCTTCTCTGCGTACTCGCGGTAGATCGGCAGGCGCTCGCTCTGAATATACGGTCCGTGCTCACCTCCGACGTCGGGACCTTCGTCATAGGTCAGCCCCGTGATCTTCAAGGTTTCCTTGATGACGTCGGTTGCTCCTTCAACAAAGCGCTCGCGGTCGGTATCCTCAATGCGGAGAATGAAGGTGCCGCCGTCGTGCTTGGCAAGTAAAAATGCGTAAAGCGCAGAGCGAAGGTTGCCGATATGCATATAGCCGGTAGGGCTTGGTGCGAATCTCGTTACTGGTTTCATTATGAACGTTCCTTTCATGAAAAATCCCGAAAAAGGATTTAATACTCTTCATATTTTATCATAAACCGAAAGTTCCGTCAATTGTTTATAAAAAATTATTTACTTTTTTCATGTAAAATAGTATAATGGAAGCAACGGAGGCGTGGAGATGTTTAAAAGTGTATTTGCAAAATACGTAACGGCGTTTGCCGTCATCATACTGATCAGCTTTCTGACCGTGGCGTTGATCGTTGCTTCGATGGTCACCGATTATGCCTCGGACTCGAAAAAGGAAAATATTGATTGGTTTGCCAAAATGGCGCAGAGCATCGTCGAAGGGGATTACGAAAAGGACGAGGGAAGTTATTTGTTCGACGATTACGTGCAAAGAAACCGCGAGCATTTCAAGGCTCTGCTCGATGCTGTGGCTCAGAGCGATCAATCCTTGACGCTCTTTTTGACCGACGAGGACGGCAGGCTTCTTTTGACGGGCTCTCATAACGACGGTCTCGCCTCGGGTCTCATCGTATCGAGCGAGATCATGGAGAAGGTCTTTTCCGGCGAGGGGTATACCGAGCGAGGTACGCTTGGAATTTTTAAGGACAAGCATCTTGTTTCGGCATATGCCATCCGTTCCTCGGGGACGTTGCCTGTCGGTGCGGTGTTCGTCTGCTCCTCGTCGGCTCGCGAGGAGGCGCTCGTCAATATGATGACCGAAACCATCATTATGACCTCGCTTTGGGTGATGCTTGCCGCCTTTATCGCCGTATATTTCATCAGTGACCGCATTATCAGCCCGCTGAATCATATGAAAAGCGCCGTTAAGGAATATGAAAAAGGGAATTTTGAGCCGCAGATTGTCGTTCGCGGAAACGACGAGATCTCGGAGCTGTCCGCTGCGATCAACAGCATGGCAAAATCCCTGCATCATCTTGAAACGATGCGAAACTCGTTTCTTGCCAACGTTTCTCACGATTTGAGAACCCCAATGACGACGATTGCCGGCTTCATTGACGGCATCAACAGCGGGGCAATTCCGCCAGAAAAGCACGCCTATTATCTTGGCATCATCTCCACCGAGGTTCATCGGCTTTCGCGTCTGGTCAGCGAGCTTCTCGATATCTCAAAGCTTGAATCGGGGGACAGGAAGTTCCTGCCCGAGCCCTTCGACGTTTGCGAAATGGCGCGTTTGATTCTGATCTCGTTTGAGCAAAAGATCGACGCAAAGCGTCTCGACGTTTCGTTTGAGAGTGATGCGGATTCTGTGATCGCCTTTGCCGATCGGGATGCCGTGCATCAGGTGCTGTACAATCTTTGTGACAACGCTATCAAGTTTTCCGACGAGGGCGGTGCATACCGGATCCGTATCCGACGAAGCGAAAAGCAAAAGATTCTCGTTTCGGTCTTTAATGAGGGCGTTGGTATCACGAAAGAGGATTTGCCCTTCGTCTTCGATCGCTTCTATAAGACCGATAAAAGCCGCGGCCTCGATAAGAGCGGCGCCGGGCTCGGACTCTATATTGCAAAAACCATTATGGAGGCGCAGGGGGAGAGCATTTCGGTTGAAAGCGAGCATGGGAAATATTGCGAGTTCACGATTTCCCTGAGTGAATCTCCCAAAAAGCAGTAAAAATCGCCGCAAGTGCCAAATTGCACT
>JAZNFP010000010.1:0-2155 GCA_045576095.1 Eubacteriales bacterium | reverse complement strand
CCTAAATCTGATGCGCCCACCATAAACGAGGCTGTCTCAAATTCAAATTTGAGACAGCCTCTTCCTTTTGGGCTTTTGGAAAATCAGCGCAGCTGACTCTGGAAGGCAACCGCCTTGCCGAGGATCTTGATGCGGTCAAGCTCGGCTCCGAGGTAGACGAGCGGTGCATATCTGGGATTCTCGGGGGTGAGAATCAGCTTGCTCTCCTCGGGATAGTAGTAAACGCGCTTCAGAGTCGCCTCACCGTCGATGATGACCACCCCGATCTCGCCGTTATCCACCGAGTCCTGCTTTCGCACCATCACGAGATCGCCGTCATGGATGCGCGCGCCGATCATGCTGTCGCCATGCGCCCGAAGACAAAAATCCACGCTGAGCTTATCGTCCACCGAAACGTAGCTCCCATGCTCCTCCTCCGCCCAGATCGGCTCGCCGCAGGCGATCTCCCCGAGCATCGGCACGCGCCGCATCCGAAGCGGCAGAAGGGTTGCCTCCTCCTGCTCGTCCGACCATCCGACGAGCACCGAGGGCGAGATCTGAAGAAAGGCGGCAATCTGCGCGATCTTCTCGCTCGGAATATTTGAGATCTTTCCGCTCTCGTATCTCTGAATCGTCTGCTTGCTCGTTTTGAGCTGCGCGGCGACCTCCTCAAGCGTATACCCCAGGGCGCGGCGCCTCTCGCGCATATTCTTTCCGATGCTCATTTTCGTCCTCACTTCATTTTTTTCATCAAAGTGCTTGCCGTTTCCTATTGTAGCACAAAATAACGCAACATGCAACCCCTTTTTCAAAATTTTCACCTGTCGCGTTACTTTCATGCCCAAAAGAATGAGATGCGAAAGCAACGCATCTCATTCAAAGAGAGACAGAAAGGGAACAGTTTTCAGATCCAGCGAAAACTCCCGCCCCGCAAGGTAGGCAAGCGTCGGGGTGTCCGAGAGGTCGCTCGGAAAGGCAAGGCGGTGAGAGGCAAGCGCCTGATGCGTATACCCACGGGCGCGGTCGTTGCGGTTGACGCCGTATTTGCCGTCTCCGAGAAGCGGATGTCCAAGATGCGCGAGGTGCGCGCGGATCTGATGCGTGCGCCCGGTCAGAAGCTCGACCTCAAGGAGCGCGAGTCCGTCCTTTTCCTTAAGCGTTCGGTACCCCGTGACGATTTCCTTTGCACCGCGCGGGGGGTTTTCGTCATAAATTCGGACGGTCTTGGTTTTTTCATTCTTGAGAAGATAGGCGCGGCAGATCGCCTCACGAGGCGACGGCACGCCGTGCACGGCTGCAAGGTAGTGCTTTTTCAGGGCGCGGTCTCGGATCAACGCGTTCATCTCACGCAGAGCGGCGGCGTTTTTGGCGGCGATAACGATCCCCGAGGTATTGCGGTCGAGGCGGTTGCAAAGCGCGGGCGCAAAGGACGCCTCGGATGCGGGATCGTATTCCCCCTTGCCAAAGAGATACGCCTGCATCGCGGTCAGGAGCGTATCGGTGCTTCCCTCGTCGTCCCGGTGCACCGTCACACCGGCGCGCTTGTTGATGAGAAGGAGATTTTCGTCCTCGTAGACGATCTGAAGACTCGTTTTGATTCGGCTGAGCTCAGACGCCCCTCGGCGCTCCCCGACCTCAAACAGCTCGTCCGGCAAAAAGAGGAGAAGAATATCGTTTTCGAGGAGCATTTGATTTGGCTCGGCGCGGCGGCGGTTGACCTTGATCTTCTTCTGTCGGATCGCGCGGTAAAAAAGCGACCTCGGAAGCGACGGAAACGCCTTCGTCAGGAACTTATCCAGGCGCTGTCCCGCATCGTTTGCGGCAATCCTGATCTCTCGCATGATCTCCCCCCTTTCCTTGAAAGCGAGGCTGTCTCAAGGCTCCTTGAGACAGCCTCGCAGCCGCCGTCAGATGCGGCGTCCGTTCCTTTTCATTTTGCGAAGCCTCTCCTGCTTTGCGCGGCGGACGGCATCGTAGATCATATAGCCCGAGCCGCCGACGAGAAGCAAAAGGACCGCACCCATAAAAATATAGGTGCCGACGTAGTTCCCGCCCTCGCCGGGATCCACCCCGAGCTGCGCCCAGAGTCGGTTGAGGGTTCTTTGCGTGGTATCGTCGAGGAAATGGTAGTACTGCGTGGCATCCTCACGCCCCGCATAGCTGTCGGGCATGGTAT
>JAZNFP010000009.1:0-5275 GCA_045576095.1 Eubacteriales bacterium | reverse complement strand
GTTCCGCATCCTTCCGACAAGGCTTGATTCGCTTGGGGCAAGGAAGCAACGGCGCGCATTCTACCTGCCGCGCCGAGGGCTGACCGAACCGAAAAGAAGAGCGCTGTCGCACGGCGTTTTGACGGTTGCCTCGATCTGGATTGCCTTCAATTCCCTGCTTGGCGTTCTCTGTGTTTCGGGAGTCCTTGACCTCGGGCTGCTCTTTCTCGTTTTCCTCGCATATTCAATCTGCGACTCGGTCTGTATCCTCTTTTTCTGCCCGATTCGTCGGTGGTTTTTGAAGAACCGCTGCTGCACGAGCTGCCGCATTTACAATTGGGATTACGCGATGATGTGTACCCCGCTTCTCTTCCTGCCCCATCCGCTGACCTATCTGCTTGTCCTGGTGTCGCTTTGGATTCTCACCGAGTGGGAGATCTCCTTTTTCCGCCATCCCGAGCGCTTTTCGTCCGCATCCAACGACGCGCTTCGGTGCAAAAACTGTACCGAACGGCTCTGCACGCACAGCCGAGAGCTTGCATCGTACCTGAAAACCTACGTGAAGAAGGGAGCGCCCTCTCTGACAAGAAGCGAAAATACGGAAGATTCCGAATCTCAAAGAACCGTCTGACAAAGAAGCCCGATGCAAGCTCCTTGCATCGGGCCGGCTTTTTGAGAGAAGTTAACGTGCCTTTTTCGGCATATCGAAGGCGGGGTTATAAGCGTAAAAGTTCTTACAATCCGCGTTATCCTGTGCACAACGGAGAGCATCACCGAAGCGCTGATAATGCACGACCTCGCGGGCACGCAAAAAGCGGAGCGGATCGCGCACGTCGGGATCGTCAATCAAGCGAAGCAGATTGTCGTAGGTGACTCTTGCCTTCTGCTCGGCGGCAAGGTCCTCGTTAATGTCGGCAAAAACGTCGCCCTTGACGCCGATATATTTTGCGTCGAAGGGGACACCCGCCGCGGCAACGGGATAAACACCGGTCGTATGATCGACGAAATACTTGTCAAAGCCCGAGCGAGTGATCTCCTCCTCGGTGAGGTTGCGCGTCAGCTGATAGAGGATTGCGCCGATCATCTCGACGTGTGCAAGCTCCTCGGTTCCGACGTCGGTCAGAATACCGATGACCTCCTGGTAGGGCATCGAAAAGCGCTGATTCAGATAGCGCGTTGCCGCCGCCAGCTCCCCGTCGGGACCGCCGAGCTGGCTGATGATGATCTGAGCGTAACGGGGGTTCGGGTTTTTGATCTTTACGGGATATTGCAGCTTTTTCTCATAAATCCACATGCTTTCGTCCTCCTTCAGTCATCGCCGTAGAGGGGCTTGGTCGGAGTTGCAACGCCGGTCTCGGGGAATCCGATCTCCCAGGGCCATGGCTCGCGCACCCATTTCCACTCGGTGTCAGACGTGCCGACCGTGGCTGTCAGCGGCGCGTACTTGCTCTCATATTCCTCTTTAAGCTTCATATACTCCCCATAGGTGCTGCGATAGTAATCGAGCGCCGCACGGTTCGTAGGATGTCCGTCAAGATACAGGTTGGTCTCAATGAGAGCAAACGAAAGGGTGTTGATCTTGTGAAGGAGCTTGCTTTGCTCGTTCGTCAGGTTCACCGGCATTCGCCTCCTTCCCCGAAAAAGGGCATGTTCAGCTCGGTAAAGAGCGTGCCGTGCATGAGCGCATCCTCGGGCGTATAAAGCTTACGCCAATACTGCTTGGGAGCATAGACCATGGCAAGCGATTTCCCTTCAAGTCCGTACAACTCTCGGGAATTGCAGCTTTCCGACCCGGTATCACCCGAGCAGGGCGGATTTTTAAAATTCATATTCGGCTTTTCCTCTCCTTTTTGATTTCGCAGTTTCCTGCTCGGTTTCAGTCTATGTCAAACCGACCTCGTGCGACACAGGAAAGTTCCGTCAGACACCGAAAAACGGCGCGGAATGCGAACCGGGAATTTTTAACGGAAATTTTTTAACGAATTTTCTGCTTACGCATGGACAACGAACGGGCTTCGTGCTATAATACGGTTTGATCAATCGGAGAGGAAAGTCTTGCATGAAAACAAAAAAATCGGACGGAAACGGCGCTTCGCGCTTTGATACTCCGGCGTTTCGGCGCTCGCGTTCGGCGTATCTCGCGGAATGCGCCTTCGAATACTTCGTTGCGCTGCTGGTAACCGATGCGTTTTTGGTCAAGGTGCTCAAGGATATCGGCATGAGCGATGCAAGCGTCGGTATTCTCTCGACGCTCACGGCACTGGCGTTTCTGTTTCAGCTCCTGTCGATCGTTGTGGTGCAGCGCATCACGAACACGAAGGTCTTTGCGACAGCCGTACATCTGGTCGGGCAGCTGCTCTTTATGGGGTTGTATCTCATCCCCTTTCTCCCCCCCGTTTCGGGAAGCGAATACCGCCGGGCACTCGTCGTTGTTTGTATGCTGCTGGCGTATCTCGGGAACTACCTCGTGCAGCCGATGATCTACAAATGGGCAAACTCCTTCGTCGAGCCGCATCGGCGCGGTACCTACTCGGCAACCAAGGAAATGATCTCACTGCTTTCGGGCATTGTCGTGACGCTCGTCTCGGGCTACGTAATCGATTATTTTGAGGCGAGGGGCGATTTGCACGGCGGATTCGTTTTTGCAGCTTGCGGTATCTGCATCTTCAGCCTCTCGGATCTCGTCTGTCTGCTCCTGATAAAAAGCGAGCGGGAAACGAAAAACGAGGTGCGCCTGGAGCACGTGCCGCTGCGAGAGGTTGCACGCGGTACGCTCGGAAACAAATGCTTTCTCTCGGTGGTGCTTCTTGCCTGCCTATGGAACGGTGCCGTCTACTCCACCGTTGGATTTCTCGGGACTTATCGCCTAAACCCCCACGAGCTGGCACTTACCGTGGGTACGGTCCAGCTGATCAACACGCTTGGAAGCCTCTCCCGCTTCGCACTCTCGCGTCCCTTCGGCCGCTATGCGGATAAGCATTCGTTTGCAAGCGCGATTCAGCTTGCCATGTGCTTTGGGATCGCCGCCTTCGCCGTTTCGGCCATCACGACACCGGGCAGCGCCGCCAAGGTTTGGATTCTCGTTATTCTCTTTGCCCTGCTCTACCACGGCTGCAACGCCGGCATCGGCGCCAACCTGACGAATATTATCTACAACTTCGTTGACGAGCGCCTTGTCGTACAGGCGATTGCGCTCAAAAACAGCATTGCGGGGCTATTTGGATTTTTGATCTCGCTCCTTGCCGCACGGCTCCTCTCGTTTGTGCAGGCAAACGGCAACAGCTTTCTCGGTCTTCGCGTATACGGTCAGCAGGTGCTCTCGGTCATCTCGATTTTCTTCGGGCTTTGTGCCATGGCGATCGCGCACTTCGTCGTTGCAAAGCAGCACAGAACGATCCAATAAGTCCTTTCCGATATTGCCCCGAATCCGTCGCGCAGCTAAAAAATCAAGTGGCAAGCACACTTTTACACAATCTTGCTTGACAAAGCACGCGATCGTTGCTATAATACCTGTAGGTCATCTCCGAGGTGTGGCGCAATTGGTAGCGCGCTTGCTTTGGGAGCAGGACACCGCCCCCAAGGTATCCCGAAGCAAAAAACGCCTAAAAGCCTTGTAAACACTGACTTTTTCGGCACTCTACTCTCTCGCAAAACTCTCTATAAAAGCGGTTTGACCACATGTTTGACCACTTACGGAAATTGACCTAAAAATCGAATATTTTTCACACATCGGGGTGTGGCGCAGTTGGTAGCGCGCGACGTTTGGGACGTCGATGCCGCAGGTTCGAATCCTGTCACTCCGACCAAATTTGGCTTTGGGAAGCAATTCCCGAAGCCTTTTTCTTTGTTTTCTGCGACTCAAATTTTGAGGGCTGACAGATCGTTTTCTGCCAGCCCTCGCTCTTTATCATCATCCCGACAAATTGGAATTTATTTAATTCTGTTTTTTCATTTCCATATACGGTAGAACATCGTATCCACACTTCTTGTAAACATTCACAGCTCTCTCATTCTCAACCTCAACCTCTAAACGAAATAACGAATTAGGATATTTATGTTCAATGAAATTAAGGAAATGGCTTCCGATTCCCAAACCGCGATACTCATCTTTTATGTATATATCTTCAATCCAAATACAAGCTTTTCCAAATTCTGTCGAGAAACTTTTTGCTAACATAGCATATCCTTGGATGCGATTATCGTTTTCAAAAACATACCCCTCAATATAAGGATTTTCATTTATGCAGTTATCTATATCCGTGTTGAATATATCTTCCGAACCATTTGTAAATACTGCTTCGGATGCATAAAATATTCTCATCATTTCAAGAATCTGATGTCTATCCTGTGCTTCCATATATCTGATTCTGCTTTTCATGTCTTTCACCCCACAAATTCTTATTTATCGATGAGTTTATTATATCATATTTCTGTGACTATTCAACCGGCTTGACTTTTCTTTGTCTCCTCCAATGCAATTTTTGAGGGCTGACGGTTGTTTCCCGTCAGCCCTCGCTCCATAATGGAACGAGGGCTGTTCTTATCTATCCTTCAAGGATACATATTCTGTTTCTTCTTTTACGTTTATGTAAGCAGGACGTATGATCTTACCCGCGTTCTGTATTTCTTCCATACGGTGTGCGCTCCAACCTGCGATTCGTGCAATTGCGAAAATGGGCGTGAAAAGCTCATAAGGCAGTCCGAGCATTTTATAGACCATACCGGAATAGAAGTCCACGTTCGCGCTAACACCCTTATACATCTTGCGCTTCTCGGCAATGATTTCGGGAGCCATCTTTTCAACCGTTTGGTAGAGCTCAAATTCTTCGTGAAGTCCTTTCTCTATTGAAAGCTGCTCGGCATAGTAACGCAAAATATCGGCTCTCGGATCGGAAAGTGAATACACAGCGTGTCCCATACCGTAAATGAGTCCTGCCTTGTCAAATGCTTGTTTGTCAAGAAGTCTGACGAGATAATCCTTCACCGCATCCTTGTCTTTTGTATCAATGTTCGCTTTCATATCATCGAACATCTGCATCACCTTGATATTGGCTCCACCGTGGCGAGGCCCTTTGAGAGAGCCGAGTGCGGCGGAAATCGCAGAATAGGTATCTGTTCCCGACGACGTTACCACATGCGTTGTAAAGGTTGAATTGTTACCGCCTCCGTGCTCGGCGTGAAGAACGAGCGCAAGGTCAAGCAGTTCTGCTTCAAGGGGCGTATACTGACCGTCCTCGCGGAGTATGTAAAGCAGGTTTTCTGCCGTATTCAATTCCTTTTTGGGATAGTGAATGAA
>JAZNFP010000008.1:0-37995 GCA_045576095.1 Eubacteriales bacterium | reverse complement strand
GGCCGTGCATTTCGCGGTGCCTATTTCTTTACGTATCGAAAAGCCCCGAGGACAGATAGCGCTCGCCCGTGTCGGGGAGCAGAACGACGATCGGTGCATCGCCCTCGCCAAGTCGCTTTGCCAGCGAAACGGCAGCCGAGCACGCCGCTCCCGACGAGATACCGACGAGAATTCCGTCGCATCCTGCAAGGGTTCTTGCCGTCCGTATCGCCTCCCTCGTGCTTGCGGTCAGAACCTCGTCGCAGACCTCGCGGCAGAAGTTGCTCGGAACGAAGTTGGCGCCGATCCCCTGAATGCCGTGCGGTGCGGCCTTTCCGCCGGAAAGCAGAGGAGATTCGGTTGGCTCAACGGCAACGACGCGGATCAATGGGTTCTTTTCCTTCAGGTATCTGCCGACTCCCGAGAGCGTTCCCCCTGTGCCGACCGACGCAACGAAGGCGGCAAGACGGCCGTCGGTGTCTCGAAAGATCTCGGGCCCCGTGGTTTTGTAGTGCGCCGTAGGATTATCGGGGTTATCAAACTGCGAGGGAACGAAGGCTCCGGTTTCCTCGGCAATCCGCATCGCCTCTCGAACCGCCCCCTGCATCCCGTCGGCGGCGGGGGTTAAAACGATCTCGGCGCCAAAGGCCGAAAGCAGCTTTCGTCTCTCAAGGCTCATGCTCTCGGGCATCGTCAGGATCACGCGGTAACCGCGTGAGACTGCAACCGAGGCAATCCCGATTCCCGTATTTCCGCTCGTCGGTTCAACGATGGTTGCTCCCTTTTTAAGCCTGCCCGTCGCCTCGGCAGAAAGGATCATCTCGCGAGCCACGCGATCCTTGGCGCTTCCCGCCGGATTCATGCATTCGAGCTTTCCCAAAAGAGGGCGGTGAAGACCGCAGACGGCCTCGAGACCGCGCAGGCGGAGCAGGGGGGTGCCCCCGATCAACTCCGTGACCGAATCGTAGACTTGCATATTGCCTCTCCTTATTTCTTTTTCGTAGTAATGATAGCACATGAGGTGCAATTCGTCAAGGCAAATTTCCGAACGAGGGCGCAAATCAGTCAAATCTGTTGACAGAATCTCTAAATTATATTATAATCATAGTATTACGGTTATCGGAAAGGGGAAGAGGTATGAGAATCACGCAGGAATCGGATTATGCGCTTCGGATCGTAACGGCACTTGCCGCGCGCGAGGGGGTCGTCGATGCCAAGAGCGTTTCCGAGGAGACCTCCGTTTCCCTTCGCTTTGCACTCAAGATTCTGCATAAGCTTGTGACGGGCGGCCTCGTTCGCTCCTTCAAGGGGGTTAACGGAGGCTATTCACTTGCACTTTCGCCGAGTGAGATCACGATGAAGGACGTGATTGAGCTGATCGACGGGCCGATCTCGATCTGTCGGTGTCTGACCGAGGATGAGGTTTGCACGCAGAGCGCGGACAAGCGGGAATGCCTGTTTCACCGCATTTTCTCGGGCTTGAGCGCGAGTGTTGCCGTAAAGCTCGGGAGAATCCGTATCTCGGATATTGTCACTCCCGACGAGTCCTTTTGGGCGCTTCTTCGTGAGCTTGGGGTCTGACGTGCAGAGCTCACTTTCCGATATGCGGGTTCTTCCGCTTGCGGACGGTCGTTTCCTTCATTACCATGGGACCGCTCGCTTTAAGACTGAGGTTCTGTCGGTTCGCTTCGTGTTCCCCGTAACGGTGGGACGCGCGAGCGCCGACTCTCTTGTTCCATCGCTTCTTGCCAAGGGCTGCCGCGCCTATCCGAGTGAGCGCGCCCTCTCGCGCCGCCTCGACGAGCTCTACGGAACCGATTTTGCCTACGCCATTGACCGCTCGGGCAATCGGATGTCGGTTTCCTTTACGGTGGACTATCTCGGTGCACGCTACGTCCCCGACGGATGGGATCTGCCGCGCGAGGTTATCTCGCTGCTGCATTCCATGATCTACGAGCCGCTTGCCGATCCGAATGAGGGGTTTTCCCCCGAGCTGACCCGACTTGAGGTTTCGGCGCAGCTCGATCGATTCCGCTCGGTCAAAAATCATAAATCTCGCTACGCAACTCACCGTACGAGGGAGCTTTTGCGCGACAGAAGCCGCTATGACGTTCCTCTGTACGGGACCGAGGCAGAGCTTTCCGAGATTACCCCGAGGATCCTTTACGAGCAGTATTTGCATATGCTCGGCGCCTCCGAGGTGCATATCTATTACGTTGGCAGGGAAACGCCCGAGCGCCTGTGCGCTTTGCTCGGAGACCTCGGTGTTGGGGCAAAGCCCTGCCGCGCATCGCCTCTGATTCCGATCCGTTCGCGTGCCGGGAAAATCCGTCGCGTGACCGAGTCGACTGACGGAAGTCAGAGCGTGCTCGTTTTGGGATATCGAAACTCTGTTTCGATTGCCGAGCCGGATGCGCTTCTGTTTCCGCTTTTCATCGAGATTCTGTCCGAGTCGCCGATCTCCAAGCTTTTTATGTCGGTTCGTGAAAAAAAGAACCTTTGCTATTCGGTGCACGCCGTATCGAATCTGGCAAGCGGTGTGATGCTGATTTCAGCCGGAATCGACCGCGAGAAAAGAGCTGAAGCCGAGCGTGCTATCCGCGCCGAGCTTCAAAAATGCCGTCTTGGGAAAATCAGCGAGAGCGAGCTTTCCTGCGCCAAGGAATCGCTGATCAACGCCTATCATATGCTCGTAGATTCTCCCGTTGAGATCGACGCCTATCATGCGCGATGCGATCTGACTGACTGCTCAGCGACCCTCTCCGAGCGTATTGACAGGGTGCGCACGGCGAATGCCGCCGACGTCGCACGTCTTGCCTCGAGACTTTCGCTTGATACCGTCTTTTTCCTTGCCGCCGGGGAAGGGGGTGCCTCGGATGCCCTTTGAAACCCGAAGCTTCCCCGAGCTTGATGCGTCCTATCTGTACCGCAAGCTTGAGCAGGGACCCGAGCTCTATCTGATCCCCGAGGATCGAAGCCAAACCTACGTGCTGCTCGGAGTGCCCTTTGGATCGCTTGACGTTCGCTATCGGATCGGGAAAAGGCTTCGCCGAATATTGCCGGGAACCGCGCATTTCATCGAGCACAAGCTTTTTGCCAACGAGGATGGGCACGATTCTCTTGAGCTGCTCGGACGGCTCGGCGCCAATGCGAATGCCTATACCTCGCCGAGCGCGACCTGCTATCTCTTTTCTTGCCGTGAAAATCTCGAGGCGTCGCTTACCGAGCTTTTGCGCTTCGTATCCGAGCCCTATTTTACCGAGGAGAATATCGCCTCGGAGCGGAGCGTTATCGAGCAGGAAATCGCGATGTACGACGATTCTCCGTCAAGCGCGCTTTACTATCTTGCCATTCGCGCCATGTACGGTGAGCATCCGATCCGCGGCGCCATCTGCGGAAGCCGCGCGAGCATCGGGAAGCTTGACGCAAAGCGGCTGTACGAGGTCTACTCGGCATTCTATCACCCCTCTCGCTGGCGGATTTTCATCTCGGGACGGTTTGATCCGCAGGTGATCGAGACCGTGGTGTCGCGCTTCGTATCCCGTACCCCACCGCCGCCTCTTGCGAGGATTCTGGAATTTCCGGGCGAGCCCTCCTATCCGATTAAGGCGAGCGTTTGCCGGTGTATGCGCCTGCATCAGCCGCTCTTTGCTCTCGGCTTGAAATACGAGGTGAGCGACGGTACTTCCGTTGAAAGGGCGCGTGAAACCATCGCGCGCGATGTGATGATTTCCGCTCTTCTCGGGAAATCCGGGGCGCTCTATGCCTCGCTTTACGACAGAGGGCTTGTCAGCGCTCCCCCCGCAAGCACGGTCGAATCGCTCCCCTCGGCGTCCTATCTTTTGATCTCGGGCGAGAGCGAGAAGCCGGACCTTGTTCTTGACGAGATTGCCGAGGCGCTCGCAGAAGCGGCGAGGGGAGGCGTCTCCGAAGACGATTTTGAGCGTATGAAGCGCGTGGCGTACTCCGACTTCCTTTCCTCGCTTGACAGCACCGAGGAGCTTGCCGAGGGCTTTGCCGCTTCGATTGCCGACGGCATTGATCTGTTCACCTACGGCCGTTTGCTTTCCGAGATTGATTATGGCTTTGCGACCGAGCTGCTTGCACGGGATTTTGATCCGAGACGGCTCGTGCGCGCAAAGCTTTTGCCCAAGAAATAACCGAAGGAGCATTCTTATGTTTGAAAGGATTACAACCGTTTCTTTCCCGGGACTCGGGATCGGGAGCTTTGACGTCGGGAGCATCGCCTTTTCGGTGTTCGGGCGCGGAATCACCTGGTACGCTCTCATCATTACCTTCGGGATCGTCTGCGCCTTTGCTTATATCTGGTGGAGATGCCGTGAGATTCAAGTGAATTTTGATAAGCTGATTGACGTCGGGCTTCCGACCGTGGTGCTCGGGATTCTCGGTGCAAGGCTGTTTTACGTTCTCACAACGCTCAATGAAGGCGGCTATGACAGCATCGTTGACGTATTTGCAATTTGGGAGGGAGGACTTGCCATCTACGGCGGGCTCATCGCGGGCGCCTTGACGGTGCTCGTTATGACGCGTCTGAAGCGCATTCCCTTTATGAAATTTGCCGACTGCACCTGCCCGTCGCTCGTTTTGGCACAGGCAATCGGCCGCTGGGGGAACTTCATGAACGGCGAGGCGTTCGGGGCACAAACCGATGTTTTCTGCCGCATGGGAATCCGCAACGTCTTAACGGGATATCGGACGATCTACGTGCATCCGACGTTCCTTTACGAGTCGCTTTGGAACCTGCTCGGCTTCGTTGTTCTGAACCTCTTTTACAGGCACAGAAAATACGACGGACAGATCTTTCATCTTACCTTTGCTTGGTACGGATTCGGAAGAATGTTCATCGAGCTACTTCGTGCGGATAGCCTCTATATTTGCTCGCACCACGCATGGTATACCAAGATTTCGGTGCTGATCGGCTTCGGCTTTTTTGTCGGATGCACCGCTTATATGATCTACAAGCTTGCAAGAATTCGCAGCGGAAGGGAACAGGGAAGAGTCAAATGAGTGCAAAACTGATCAGCGGAAAGCTGCTTTCTCTTGAGATTCGGGAGAAGCTGAAGAAAGATGCGGCGGCATTTGCCGCCGAAAGCGGAATCACCCCGGGGCTTGCCGTCGTCATCGTTGGCTCGGATCCCGCATCAACGGTTTACGTTCGCAATAAGCATAAAGCCTGCCTTGAGCTTGGGTACTATTCCGAGGTGCATGAGCTGCCCGAGGAGACGACCGAGGACGAGCTTCTCGCCCTGATTGATACCCTCAACGGCAAGGAAGCCGTTCATGGGATTCTCGTTCAGCTTCCTCTGCCAAAGCAGATTAACGAGGAGAGCGTTATTCGCGCGATCCGTCCCGAAAAGGACGTCGATGCCTTTCATCCCGAAAACGTCGGCCGCATCCTGCTCGGCAATTATCGCTTTTTGCCCTGTACGCCGGCAGGCGTTATGGAGCTGCTCGCCTCGGCGGGCGTGGATCCAAAGGGGAAGGAGTGCGTGGTCGTTGGCAGAAGCAATATCGTCGGAAAGCCCCAGGCGCTTTTGCTTCTCGAGAAGAACGGTACCGTCACCGTCTGCCATTCGAGAACCGCAAACCTTGCGGAGCACACTCGCCGCGCCGATATCCTTGTCGTTGCGGTCGGTCGTGCGGGCTTCATTTCCGCCGATATGATCAAGCCCGGTGCCGTCGTTATTGACGTCGGAATCAACCGTACCTCCGACGGTAAGCTCGTTGGAGACGTCGAGTTTGAGGGGGCGTCCGAGGTTGCCTCGGCTATCACGCCGGTTCCCGGCGGTGTCGGACCGATGACGATCACGATGCTTATGCGGAATACACTTGAGGCGGCGCGCCTGTTTGCCGAGAGCAGGATAAAAAAATAATTTTTCCATGAAAAAGGGAAAATCCCTTGACAAAGCAATTCTCGCTGTGTATAATATAAAAGAATGAGATGTAAGTCTCCTTGCTGGAAGCGAAGGGAGGGATAATAGATGGCAGAAATCAGAGTGAAAGAGAACGAGACGATCGACAGTGCACTGCGTCGTTTTAAGCGCTCTTGCGCAAAGTCGGGTAAGCTTGCAGAGCTCCGTAAGAGAGAGCACTACGAGAAGCCCAGCGTCAAGAGAAAGAAGAAGTCGGAAGCCGCCAGAAAGCGCAAGTATAAGTAATTCCGATCTTCTCGAAAAAGCAACCCGATATGCGAAAAGCATTTCGGGTTGCTTTTTCATTTCTTTCGGTGTGTTAAGGAAACCGAAACAAAAAAGTCAGAGCGGAGCTGCTGACGGATTTCGTCAAGCAACTCCGCTCCTCGGGTTCTGCTAAAAGAAGCAGTCCCTAATCAGTCGGTGATATAAGGAAGCAGCGCCATGTAGCGCGCACGCTTGATTGCGGTGTTCAGATCACGCTGATGCTTCGCACAGGTACCGGAAACACGGCGGGGAAGAATCTTTGCGCTCTCGGAAATAAACTTTCTGAGACGGGCAACATCCTTATAATCGATCTCATTAACCTTCTCGGTGCAGAACACGCAGACCTTTTTCTTTCTGCGGTTCGGACGGAAGGAAGAATGCTGATTGTCGTTTCTGTCCATTCTGAAAACAACCTTTCTGATCTGCAAATTTCAAACCCGACGGCAGCAGATCTTGCGTATCGGGGGAAGAATCCACCCCTCAGAAGGGCAGATCGGAATCGTTGGGAATCTCCTCGAAGCCCGAGCTCCCGCTGTTCGAATAGGCAGGAGCGCCGTAAGCATCCGGCGTATAGGAGGAGCCGCCCTGCGCTGCGGGTGCGGCTCCGTTGCTGTCGGTCTTGTTCTCCACGAAGGAGACGTCGTCCGCAACGACCTCGGTTGCATAATGCTTTGCTCCCTGCGGATCCGTCCAGCTTCTTGACTGAATCTGTCCGCAGATGAGGATCGGTCTGCCCTTACGGAAATAGCGGGAGACGAATTCAGCGCGCTCTCTCCATGCAACGATCGTGATGAAATCAGCGCTCTGCTGTGCCTGCTCGCTCTTCGAAAAACGGCGGTTAACCGCGATGGTGAATCTGCAGACCGAAATACCGTTCGGAGTCTGTCTGAGCTCCGGATCCGCAGTGAGATTTCCGATGAGGATTGCCTTGTTAAAGCTTGCCATCTTTTTGAGCCTCCTCTTTACTCAGCCTTATCGGCTGCGTTTGCCTCGGCTGCGACCGCTTCTGCGGCAATCTCGGCTGCGGGAGCCGATGCAGCAACCTCAGCGCCTTCGATCTTCCGCGTGGTCATCGAGCGGATGATGGCGTCGGAAATACCGAACACACGGTCAAGCTCGTGCGGGAAGGAAGGCTCGCTCTTGAAGGAAACGAGAACGTAGTATCCGTCGTTAATATAGTTGATCGGATATGCGAGTCTGCGCTTTCCCCACTCGTTAACCGACTCGATGGTACCGTTGTCGGAAATGAGCGCCGAGAACTTTGCAACGGTTGCCTTGATCTCTTCCTCGGGAAGATTTCCGTTGACAACGTACAGAGTCTCGTAAGAACAAAGATTCTTTTCCATTTTGTACACCTCCTTATGGTCGTTAGGCCATGCTCGGCATGGCAAGGAGCCGGGTAATGATTTACCCATGCCATTTTAGAATTATATCACTCAAAGCCGTTAAAGTCAATAGATTTTGATAAATTTCAGGAAAAATTCGGGGGAGAGGGGATTTTGGGGTCAAGTATCTGCGACTCTTCGGTTTCATCCGACTCTTCGAGCTCGCCGTCGGACGCTACCTGCAGGGCGGAAAGGCGCTGATAGTATTCGTCACCGATCGGGAGCCCCCGCTTGATGAGTCTCCGGTTCTGACGGTTTTGCAATATGGAGCGCACCGAGGCGTACAGGGGAACGGCGAGCAGAAAACCGACGAATCCGAAGATGGCACCGAAAACGAGCGTAAGCGAAACGGTCAGACCGATATTCGGACGAAGGCGTTTTCTTAAAAAGAAGGGCTCGACAGCGAAAATATGAAGCGTATGAAGCACGAAGAGAATCAGGAAAAGCGGAAGCGCAAAGGAGCGCTCCAGAACCAGAAGAGTCAGTGGAAGAAGCACGGTGATTACGATGCCGCCAAATGCGGGCAGCAGATTAAAAAGCAAAACCAAAATGGCGATCAGGGAGCGGAAAGGAACGCCGAAGATCGCGCAGAGAAGATAGGAGCAGAGTGCGAGATAGATTGCCGATAGCAGACGGACCGTCAGATACTCCATGAAATAGAAGTAGGTGCGGCGCACACCGCTGTAGGCGACCGTGTTGAGCCGATTCGGCAAAACGGCAGCGAGTATCTTAGAGATGATCGCGTTGATCTTGTAGCGGAAGAGCAGGGAATACATGGCCAAAACGAGCCCGAGGAACATCGCAGACGCCTCGTCGGCAATATTGCGGACGTATCCTGTCAGCGCTCCCAGAAGGCTTCCCGAGGAGCCGGAAAGCAGCGTTTTCGACAGATACCCCGTCAGCTCCTCATAGATCGGGAGAAGATACTCGGATTCCTTGACGTTTTCCTCGATCCACTTTCTTGTCGCTTCGATTGCGGGATTGACCGATGCCTGCAGCTCGCTGAAGCTCGTTTCAAGGGATGGGAAGATTGCAAAGATGACGACGAGCAGAACGGCAAGGATGAGCAGCATTGTGAACACGACCGAAAGCACGCGCACAAGCGGCTGACGGCGTCTCGTTTTCAAGAGGTGCTTTTTGAGAATACGCTCAAAAAAGCGCATCGGCGGAATGCTGACGAAGGCGAAAAAGAAGGCGTACAGGACGCACTTGATTTTGGCGATGAACCAAAGCACCATCGACAGCACCGTACCGAGGTTAAAGACCATCAGCGCGTAAAGCAGGCTGAGGGAGATCACGATGATCGAATAGGCGGCGAGGGTGTTGTACCGCGTGTTGTTAAATTTCATCCGACGCCTCCCCATCGACGTCCGCCTCGCCCGAGGACTCGGGGAGAGGCTCGGTTTCGGAAAGCGGGGTTTCCTCCTCTGCCGCTATTTCGTCACTGCTCTCGAAATAGGATTCGGAATTAAAGGTCGGGTCGACCGCATAAAGCTCCTCGAACAGCTCTGCAACGTCGCTCGGAACGGGAGCGTTTTCAGCGCGTCGCATTGCCGATTCCTCGAGAAGATCAATCGGGTTCTGCCCGACGTAGGCGGAGGTTTCGGTTGGCAGACCTCTTTTTTTCAGCACTCTCTCGGTTCTTTCCTTGATCAGAGTGTAAAGCACGCTGAAAAGAGGCACGGCGATGAGCATGCCGACAAAGCCGAAAAAGCTTCCGATGACCGTGATCGAAACGACGACCCAAAGCGAGGAGAGTCCCGTGGCATTGCCGAGAATCCTCGGGCCGATGACGTTGCCGTCAAGCTGCTGAATAATCAGGATCATCAGGGCGAGCAGGGTCGCCTTGGTGATGCTGTCGGTCATCACGAGAATGACGCAGGGGACCGCGCCGATGATCGGGCCGAAATAGGGAATCACGTTGGTGACGCAGACGATTACGCTGAGAAGCGGGTAATAGGGCATGCGGAAGATCCAGAAAACGACGAAGGAGAGAACGCCGATAATCAGCGAATCGAAGATCTTTCCGATGAAGAAGCGACCGAAGGTACGGTCGGTCAGGTGAACGACGCTCATCACGTTGTTAAAGTGCTTGGCGGAAAGGATGGATGCAAGGAATTTTTTGGAGATGGCGATCAGCTTCTCCTTGTAGAGCAGGACGAAAAAGGAGATGAAAAGACCGAGGAGAAATCTCAACAAACCGATCAGAAGGCTGGACGCGATCGCGCCGACGTAGGAAAGGAACCTGGCTGCGTATTCGGAAATGCTCTTTTCGAGCTCGTTGATATCTGCCGTTCCAAGTCCGAGAAAGTCTCCGACCTTATCAACCGTCGAAACGAGGAAGTCCGAGGTCCTTTGGATGATGATTTCGTAATTGGCGACGATCTGCGGAATGACGAGCAGACCGATCAAAAACAGAAAAAGCCCGAGCGATGCGTAGGTTGCGATCAGTGCAGCGATCCGTCGGATGCGCGGAGAGAGATCTCGGTGCCGGATGCGGAGCCGAGCAAGCAGCTGACGCTCGAAAAATTTGAGCAAGGGATTGATGACGTAAGCGAGAACGAGCGCGTATACGACAGGGGAGACGGTCGAAAAGAACTCCGAAAACCAACCGTACAGTGCGCGGATATTGACGATAATGCTAACGCCGGTTAAAGTCAGAATAAGAACGCCCGTGGCGTAGATCGCCGCAAGCGTATTCGCCTTATTCCACTTGATTTTAAACATAATACCGAACCTTTCCGAAACGTACTGATCAAGAGGCGCGGGTACCAAAAGCCCACGTTGCTACTATTATACAGGAAGATTATCTTTTTTTCAATAATTTGGACGAAAATTTTACAGAAAGATCGGGAAATTTATTCATCGTGGAAATTGCTTTTTTCGAAAAGATGTTGTATAATAGTATAAAATGCGTAGCGATACGCGAAAAATTCCGAAAGGTCACTGCTATGAATCAGATGTTTTTTTCAGAGGATGTTTCCAGATTACTTCGAGATGCCTTGAGAGAGGATATCGGAACCGGGGATATTACGACGCTGTCAGTGATCGACCGTAAGCGCCAGGGCTACGGAAGATACGTTGCCAAAGAGGACGGTGTCCTTTGCGGTATGGACGTTGTGGAAGAGGTCTTTCGGATGCTGGACGATTCGGTGGTGCTTACCCGTCATTTTGAGGACGGCGCAAGCTTTCGCCGCGGCGACGTGCTTGCCGAGGTAAGAGGGAACGCCGTTTCGATTCTGTCCGGAGAAAGAGTAGGACTCAATCTCCTTCAGCACCTTTCCGGGATTGCCACCTGTACCCGTGCGGCGGTTGATGCGGTTGCCGGCACCTGTGCCCATATCGCGGATACGAGAAAGACCACGCCCGGAATGCGTGTACTCGAGAAATACGCCGTGCGCGTGGGTGGGGGAAGCAACCATCGCTTTAATCTTGCAGACGGCGTTCTGATCAAAGACAATCACATCGTGGCGGCGGGCTCGATTACCGAGGCCGTTCTGGCGGCGAAGCGCCGCGCACCGCATACGCTGAAGGTTGAGGTTGAGACCGAGACGATGGAGCAGGTTGACGAGGCTCTTGCGGCAGGCGCCGACATCATCATGCTTGACAATATGGATAATGAAACGATGCGCGCCGCCGTTCTGAAAATCAATCGACGCGCCCTGACCGAGGCGTCGGGCAATATGGGTGAGAGGGATCTTCGTGCAGTTGCCGAGACCGGAGTTGATCTCATCAGCATCGGTGCGCTCACGCATTCGGTGCACGCTCTGGACATCAGCCTGAAATTCGTCGTAGAATAAGAGGTAAGATATGAGAAGATATCTGATCGGCTTTGACACGGCAGAGCTGGAGCAGATCAAGACCGACGTTTTGATCGTAGGAAGCGGTCTTGCGGGGCTTTATGCCGCACTGCACGTCAGCCGGGACCTCTCCTGTACCGTCATCAGTAAGGCGGACAAGATCGAAAAGAGCAATTCGTGGCTTGCTCAGGGCGGAATCGCCGCCGTGATTGATCCGCATGACAATATCGAGTCGCACGTCGCCGATACCGTTGAGGCAGGCGCGGGGCTTTGCAACGAGGAAGCCGTGCGCGTTCTCGTCAGCGAGGGGCCCGAGAATATCCGTACGCTCGTCGAGATGGACGTTCCCTTTGATACAAACCCCGAGGGAGAGCTGCAGATCGGACGCGAGGGAGGGCATTCCTGCCGACGGATCGTCCATTGCGGCGGTGATGCAACCGGCAGAGAAACGACCAAGCGGCTCGGGCAGCTTGCTTTGGAGCGGGAAAACATCCGATTGCTGCTCGGCACTTATCTGCTCGATTTACTCGTTGAGGACGGTGCGATCGTCGGCGCCATCATTTTTGACAAGAAGCCGAAGCTCGTGCTATGCTCGAGTGTTCTGCTGGCTACGGGCGGAATCGGGCATCTGTACCGCTATACGACCAATCCTCGCGGATCGGTTGGAGACGGAATCGCCGCCGCCATGCGCGCGGGTGCCAAAACCGCACTGATGGAGATGGTTCAGTTCCATCCGACCACGCTGATTTCCTCGCGCGATACGACAAGGCAATTTTTGGTCAGCGAGGCGGTACGCGGAGAGGGGGCGATCCTTCGAAACAGTCGCGGAGAGGCGTTTATGCAGAACGTTCACCGTCGCAAGGACCTCGCTCCGCGCGATATCGTGACGCGAGCGATCCTCGGGGATATGCAGAGAACCGGCGACGAGCACGTTTGGCTGGACGTTTCCTCGATGACGGAGGAATTCTTTTCAAAGCGGTTTCCGACCATTTACGGACGTCTTAAGGAGGAGGGGCTCGACGTTCCGCGCGAGCCGATTCCGATCCGTCCCGCGCAGCATTATTTTATGGGCGGTATTGCGACCGATATCAACGGTATGACCTCAATCAAGGGGCTTTACGCTGCCGGTGAATGTGCATATACGGGGATTCACGGCGCCAACCGTCTCGCCAGCAACTCCATGCTTGAGTGTATCGTTTTCGGCCGCCGTGCTGCTCGCCATATGAGCGAGGCGGGACGTGCGCCCGAGCGCCGTGTGTCGATCGTTTCCGCTGCGCCAAACGAGCTTGGAGTGTTCTCTCATGCAGAGCTCACTGTTCGTCACGAGCATCTTCGTAAGGTCATGAGCCGCGACGTCGGAGCGGTTAAAACGAAGGCAGGTCTGAATCGCGCGCTTGACGAGATCCTTAAGCTGAAGAGAGACCTGGATACCGCCGCCCTGGACGGCATCGATGCCTTTGAGCTTTACGGCATGATCATCGTTGCCGAGCGGATCGTCAGAGATGCCCTTATGCGCGATGAAAGCGTCGGAGCGCACTATCTCGTAAATTAACCGTCGAGGCGGACGGGGAAGGGGGAGCGAATGATAAGCACGAGCGAGCTTGCATATGCCAAGGTAAATCTGTTTCTTGGAATTACCGAAAAGAGAAGCGACGGCTTCCATGAAATCTCCACCGTAATGCATTCGCTGTCTCTCGCGGATCGCCTGACTGTTCGGATTGAAAAAACCGTTCTGCCCGAAATTAAATTAAAGGTTTCTCCTAAAAACAATATTCCGCAAGACCGTAGGAACCTTGTTTGGAGAGCCGCTGAGGCATATCTTGATCACGTTGGATGCCGTGCGGCGGTTGATCTGACGCTTGAAAAGACGATCCCGAGCGAAGCCGGACTCGGCGGCGGCAGCAGCGATGCAGCCGCAACACTGCGTGCGCTTGATCGTCTCCTCGGCTATCGTCTTCCGATCGAGGAGCTTTCGGCGATCGCTGCCGAGCTTGGCTCCGACGTTCCCTTTTGTCTCTATGGCGGAACGGCGTTCTGTACGGGCCGCGGCGAGAGGATCGTTCGCATTCCCGAGTCGCCAACGCTTTATGCCGTGGTTTGCAAGGGAAGCGAGGCCGTGTCAACGCCGAGGGCATACGGGGAGCTCGACCGACTCTACCGAGATTTTACCGATTGCTCGCTTCTTCCTGCGCAGTCTGCCGACACCATGGCGTCGCTTTGCCGAAATGGTGATGCCGGCGCGATCGCAGGTAAGCTTTACAACGTTTTTGAGGATGCGGTTTATCCCGTTTGTCCCGAGGCAATGTCGCAAAGGGATCGTCTGATTGCTCTCGGCGCCGACGGTGCGCTCCTTTCGGGAAGCGGCTCGGCGGTTTTCGGACTCTTTTCCGAGGCGAGACACGCCGCGTATGCCGCTTCAAAAATGCAGTGCTTATCCTTTGCGCTTGAAAGTGCCCCCGCATCGGTTCCGTATTCCCGTTAATCTGAAATCTGTGAAAGGAGAATCGCCGTGATGAAAAGGAACGTCCTTCAAACGCTTCGCCGCTGTCTGCTGATCCCGACTGTGCAGTGCGTTCTCCTTGCGTTTTTTCTCAATCTCACGATTGAGATTCTTTGCCGACGGTCGTTCTTTTCGGCGATCGTTTTCCTTTTCACGTCCCCCTTTTATTTTCTCGTCGGCTGTGCAATTATCTTTGCCACGCTGACGCTTGCGCTGTTTATTCCGAAGCGCAACTTTGCCGTTCTTTTGATTTCGACGCTTTGGTTTGCTCTTGGCGTAACCAACTGCGTGCTCGTCTTGGTTCGAACCGCGCCCTTTGAGGCTGTGGATCTTTCCATTTTGCGAACAGGACTCGGGATTATTACGATCTATATGGAAATCTGGCAGATCGTGCTCGTTGCCGCGGCCATCCTCGGCGCGATCGCGGCTCTCGTCTTTTGCGCGATTCGTATGAAGCGATCAAGGGTTTCACTGCGTACCGCTGCCGTTTCCTTCCTTTCGGGCGCGGCACTCACCGCCGCACTCATCGTACCGGCAAATCTTCTTGATGTTTACCCGAGCTCCTTTCCGAACCTGACCGACGCCTATGACGGATACGGCTTTGTCTACTGCTTTTCCTGCAGCATTTTCGACCGAGGTGTTGACAAGCCGGACGATTACGATAAGGAGCGCATAGAGGGGATCCTTGAGATGCTCGACGACGCGTGTCCGACCTCGGTTAACAAAACTCCAAACATTATTTTCCTTCAGCTGGAATCCTTCATTGACGTTAACCGTCTGCAAGACGTTGCCTTTCTTGACGGAAGCGGGAACAGGGTGGATCCGACGCCCTTCTTCTCTCGCCTGAAGGCCGAAAACGGCTCGGGGCTCCTCCGCGTTCCGACGATCGGTGCGGGAACCGCGAATACCGAGTTTGAAATGATTACCGGTATGAGCCATCACGACTTCGGAACGGGGGAGTATCCCTATAAGTCGTTTTTACAGAAGCGATCCTGCGAGTCGCTTCCGTTCCTTTTGCGCGAGTACGGTTATTCCTCTCATGCGATTCATAACCATACGGGTACCTTCTACGAGCGCAACGTTGCTTATGCATCACTCGGCTTTGACAGCTTCACGCCTCTTGAGTACATGCAGGACGTTGAGTACAATTCCCTTGGATGGGCAAAGGACGCCGTTTTGACCGATCAGATTCTGAACGCGCTTCGCTGCACCGAGTCAAGCGATTTGATTCTGACGATTTCGGTGCAGGGGCATGGGAAGTATAAAAAGGATGAAAATCCGCTTTATACCGCCGTCTCCGACAGTGTGGAGGAGTCGGTTCTCGACGCTTTGACCTATTACGTCGGTCAGCTTGCCGAAATGGATCTTTTTCTCCGTGAGCTGACCGATGCGCTTTCGGCGCTCGGGGAGGATACGGTGCTTGTCGTGTACGGCGATCATCTTCCGTCGCTTGGGCTCACTGCCTCGGATTTTGCCGAGGGGGATATGTATCAGACCGACTACGTTATATGGACCAACTGCGGTTTGCAGTACGAAGATCGCGATCTTGCCGCCTATCAGCTTGCCGCGCAGGCGCTTCTCGGAACCGAAATCTCAACGGGCTACGTTTTCCGTCTCCATCAGGCAATGCTTACCGAGGGAGTTGAGGATTACGGTCACGAGCTGCAGCTCATCGAATACGATATCCTCGACGGAAAGCACTATGCCTATGGCGGAGACAATCCCTATACGCCGACCGATATGCGCTTCGGCGTTCTTCCGATCACCGTGACGGCGGTTGAAAAGAAGGGCGGAGGCTTTATCGTTTCGGGGGAGAACTTTACAGAGTTCAGCATCGTTTATCTCAACGGCAGAAAATGCAAAACGAGCTTTGATGCCGATACGGGAACCTTGACGGTCTCGGATAAATCCATCTCGGATCAGGATAAAATCAGAGTCGGTCAGGTGACGGGAGACGGCGTCGTGCTCGGCAGAACCGAAGCCTATCTCTATTCTGCCGATTGATACCTTTCTTTCGGCACAATCGAACGAAAAACAAGAAAACGGGTGCTACGCGCAGGCATAGCACCCGTTTTCTTCTTTGTCCGTATTTATGCTTTTTCTTCGATTTGATCGGCGCTCCTTAAAAGGTACAGGCCGTTGTCGGAAAGCTCAACTGTGACCGTCTCTCCTGCGGTGATCTCTCCCCGCAAAAGCATATCCGATAGAGGATCCTCAATCGAGTGCGTGACGGCTCGCCGCATCGGTCTTGCACCGTACTTTTTGTCATAGCCGAGCGCCGCAATCCGTTTGCAAACCCCATCGGCGAACCTGATTTTCAATCCGAGTCGCTCGGCGCGCTCGGAAACCTCCTGCAACATAAGGGTTGCAATACTTCTGAGTGCCTCATCGCTTAACCTTCGGAAGACGACGATTTCATCAAGACGGTTAATGAATTCCGGACGGAAGGTACGCGCGAGCGCACGCATAACGTCTGCCGTTTGCGCGCGATGCGCCCGTTCTCCCTCAACCTCCCGCTCTCCGAAGCCGAGCACCGAGTCATCGGTGATGCTTTCGGCGCCGACGTTGGAGGTCATGATGAGCACGCAGCTCCTCGCGTCCACCCGATGCCCCTGCGAGTCGGTCAGAATCCCATCCTCCATCATCTGAAGCAGAATTCCGGTAACGTCGGGGTGCGCCTTTTCAATCTCGTCAAAGAGAACGACCGAATAGGGACGGCGACGGATCTGCTCGGTGAGCTGCCCGCCCTCTTCATGCCCGACGTATCCCGGGGGAGAGCCGATCAGGCGCGAGACGCTGTGCTTTTCCATATACTCGGACATATCGAGACGGATCATGGCGTCCTCGCTTCCGAACAGCTCCTCGGCAAGAACCTTTGTGAGCTCCGTTTTTCCGACTCCTGTCGGACCGAGAAAGAGAAAAGAGCCGATGGGACGCCTAGGATCCTTCATGCCGACACGGCCGCGCCGAATGGCTCGCGCGAGCGCCGAGATTGCCTCGTTTTGTCCGATCACGCGAGCGGAAAGTCGCTCTTCGAGCCGAAGCAGCTTTTCGTTTTCCGCTTCACACAGCCGACGGATCGGGATTCCCGTCCAAGCGGTAACGATTTCGGCAACGTCCTCGGCTCCCACGGAATCGGCAGCGCCCTCGCGTACCGTTTGCTCGCTTTGCAAACGCAGCAGCCTCTCCATAAGACAGCTTTCCTTATCTCGAAGCACTGCGGCTCCCTCAAAGTCCTGGGCGCGAATTGCCTCCTCCTTGTTCCCGGAGATGCGCCTCAGCTCCTCCTCGGTGCGGCGTAGGTCGGGCGTTGGCTCGGTGCCGCTGATCCGAAGCTTTGCCGCCGCCTCGTCAAGCAGGTCGATCGCTTTGTCGGGAAGCCGTCGGTCGGTGATATACCGTACCGAGAGATCGACGGCGGCGCGGATCGCCTCGTCGGTAATCCGAAGCTTATGATGTGCTTCGTATCGGTCGCGCAGACCGAACAGGATCGCCTCGGCCTCGCTTGGACTCGGTTCACCAACCTTGACCGCCTGAAAGCGCCTCTCAAGAGCGCTGTCCTTTTCGATATAGCGGCGATATTCCGCCGTCGTGGTTGCGCCGATCACACGAAGCTCTCCGCGTGCAAGTGCGGGCTTGAGGATATTCGCCGCATCGACCGCTCCCTCTGCCGCCCCCGCGCCGACGATCGTGTGAATCTCGTCAATGAAGAGAATGATGGACGGATTGCCCGCTGCTTCCGCCATCACTGCCTTCATCCGCTCCTCAAATTCTCCGCGGTACTTTGCTCCGGCAATCATGCCCGAAATATCAAGCGTCATGATCGTGCGGTTCTGAAGCGGCTCGGGTACGGTGCCGTCCGCAATCATTTGCGCAAGCCCCTCGACGACTGCCGTTTTGCCGACACCCGGCTCTCCGATCAGGCAGGGGTTGTTCTTCGTTCGGCGGGAAAGAATCCGAACGACGCGTGCGGTTTCTTCCTCTCGTCCGATGATCGGATCCAGCCGACCTCGCCGTGCCGCTTCGGTCAGATCGCGTCCGTAGCTTGAGAGCTGTGGCGTCTCGCCGCTTGTCTTTTTCCCCTCACGTGTCGGCTTTTGAAGCGTCTCCGAGCCGCCGAGCAGGTTGAGCTCGCCCTTGAGCTCGGAGATCCCGAGGGAAAAGGAAACCAGAAGCTTATACGCGACAGAATCCCTTTCCTCAAGGATTGCCGCAAGCAGATGCTCGGTACCGACGAATCCCGCGCCCGAGCCTGCGGCGAGTCTTGCCGATTGCTCAATGATGTGCTTGGTGCGCGGAGTCATGTTTGCGGGGGAGACCGAGGTTCTTACCCCAACCCCGGCGAACTCCGAAACGGCGTCGCGGATTCGCTCGGGGGTAACGCCCTTTCCGCCGAGCAAACGGGCGGCGGCAGAGTCGCGCTCCTCGGCGAGTCCGATCAGAATATGCTCGGAGCCGACGTAGGTATGTCCGAGCTCACCTGCCGCCGCAAGGGATCTGTTCAGCGCGCTTTGCGCCTTTTGCGTGAAACGATTGACCATAAGAGAACTACCTCGAACAGGGAGATCGGTTCTCTGACTTTTTGTGTGGGCTCAGGCGCTGAGCGCGGCAAGCATTCTTTTAAGCTGCAACGCGACGACCGTCGGGTCGTCGGAGACAAACGAGGCGCTCATAACCGAAGCCGTCTCTCTTGAGACAAGATTGCCCGTGAGAAGCAGGGAAACGATCTCCTCTGCCTCGCCAATGGAAAGACGCCTCGGAAGCCTCCGCAGCAGCTCGAAAAGCTCCTGTTGCTTGCCGATTGCCCGGCATCGCACAATACGGACGTATCCGCCGCCGCCGCGCCTGCTTTCAACGCGGTAGCCAAGCTCGGGCGAAAAGCGCGAATGGATCACGTAGTTGATCTGGCTTGGCGAGCAGCCGATACGCTGCGCCATATCATTTCGCTTCAGCTCAAGCGTACCGCCGTGCTCCTTGAGCATGGAAATGAGCATGGCTTCGATGCGATCCGAAATCAGCATGGTTTTCTCCGTCCGTACAGTTTTTTCTACATTATACAGGAATTCTCGGAAAAAGTCAAACCGATCCCAAAAAATCAGAGAACCGTCGTATCGCTAACAAGTATGGACCGAAAACCAAAGAAATTTTCAGTCGGGAATATAATTATTGGTTGAGCTCCACGGAGAGTCGCTCTCGCGTGGCTTGATCTCCAAGGATTCGTTCCCAGGTTTCGGCGTCGGTGATTCCGGTTTCCGGCAAGCCGTATTTCTTTTGAAGAAGCGATACGGCATAGGCGGTACCGCTGCGATAGCTTCCCGAAGTAGCAAGACGCGGGAGCTCGTCGTAGTATTCGGCAAGCTCGCCGATCGTTGATTGCAAAACGAGCACGGGATGCCCGACCGCACCTACCGAAAGGGGAAGACCGCTCGGAATCGCAAGAGATCGCTCGCGCTCTCGGTCAAGACGGATTCCGCGCGCCCTTTCCCATAGAGCCTGCCAGGTTTCAAAATCGACAATCCCCGTCGGCGAGAGCCCCTCCGTTCGTTGAAAGGTAAGCACGGCCTCTGTCGTGCGTGCTGAAAAGAACGGCTCGAGCGACACCCTCGGAATTCTGGAATCGACGTATGCAACGTCAAGAAGATAAGCGTTCAGCTCGCGTATCGCATCCCCACGATTTCTGATATCGTACATGATTGCTCCTTATCCCTCGGACAGATCGTAGCCGGGATACTGCCCGTCGCTCGCCTGCCGTCCGAGATACAGATCCGAGTAAACCTCGCCGATCGCGTTCCAGATTGCGCCGTTGACGCTTCCGCGCGCACCGGCAATGCCGAAGGTGTCGAGAAATGCCGACAGCGCGGCGGCGGTTTGATCGCCGAAGTAGCCCGTGACGGGAATCGTGGGAATTGCGGGATAGACCTCGGCGATATCGTTGAGATAGTTTTGCAAAACGCGAACGTCGTCGCCCTCCGAGCCGACTCCGAGGATCGTACCCGGAAAGGGAAGGAAGCTTCCCTCTGCATAGACGAGAGGGATCTTCGAGACGATCCCGCGGTAGGCATCCTGTAGGCGATTCCAGGTTACCTCGCCGACGATGCCGTCGGGGGTCAGACCGTATCGCTCCTGAAAGGCGCGTACCGCCGCCTCGGTTGACGGACCAAAGCTGCCGTCGATGGCAGGTGCGGGGATCTCGGCGTAAAAGCTTGCAAGGTAGGCAAGGTAATACTGCAAAATCTGAACGCCTTGACCGCTGTCTCCGCGGGCAAGCTGCTCGGGATAGTCCGAGCGGACCTCCTCGAGCGCAAGTCCCTCGGAGGCAAGATCGGAGAGCCGCTTGACGGCGTTGTAAATCGATCCGATACGATACCAAGTTGCCGGGCCGACGATACCGTCGGGGGATAGTCCGAAGGTGCTTTGGAAGGTTCGGACGGCGTTTTCGGTCGATGCCGCGAATACGCCGTTGACGGGATAAATTTTCGGGATCAGGGGATAGTTTGTTGAGATACGGTTCAGCCGTCTTTGAATCAGCTGTACGTCGGGACCCGAATCGCCGATCGAGAGGGGAACGGCGGGAAGCGATGCGCCGAGTCCCTCAACCGGAACGTTACGAACGATGTCGATGTCGTCGCCGTAGTAGTATTGCAGAATCTCGTAGGGGGTCAAACCTTCCTCGGCAAGTGAAACACTCCCCCATTGCGAAAGACCGTTGCAGCTGATCTCGACGCCGTCGCAATAGGCAGCGAAAAGCGGCTCAACGGTCCCTTGTCTCCGTATGTAGCTGTTGAAAATCTCATCAACAATCTGCGAGATATTATCGAAGATATCTCGCCCGTATACGAAGGATTGGTCGTTCGCCGTGGAATTCGTAATCTGAAAATCATAGCCCTGATTCCGATAAAATTCGGTATAAACGCGGTTTAGGGCAAACGAGATCTGTGCGTAAATATTTGCGCGGATGGCGTTTTCCGGCCAGGTTGGATAGATTTCGCTTGAAGCAACGTTTTTGATGTAATCGGAGAAGCCGACGGTTACGTTTTCGGCATTGCTGTCGGGGCGCCCGAGATGGACGGTGATGGTCTCGGGAATGGTTGGAAGGTTGGGAGAGGGCATCATGGAATTATTCCTCCTCGCTCATCTCGCGTCGTCCTTCGAGATCCATTGGCTCGCGTTCGACGATCGGTCTCGTCTCGGGCGCCACATCCCGCTCTGCCAAGGGAATCAGAGAGATGGGCTGAACTGACAGAATCTCGGAGAACACCGGAACGTTCAGGGCGAGATAGGGGGCATAGCCCTCGGCGTACGCCTCGATCCGGTAGAGCGCATAAGGAATTGCGTTACCGGGTGCGTTTGACAGATTGCGTGGCGGCGCGGGTAGAGAAACAGTCAGCGTTTCTCCGCTCCGGTCGGTGATCAGATCGTGTGCGACCGACGGAGTGACGCCCTCAGCCGAGCTGATCTTGACCGACGCACCCTCAATGGGGATCGCTCCGAGTGCCGTGAACACCCGTGCCTTCAGATAGCCCGCTTCGCTGTAGGGGGCTTCGGGTCTTGTTGAATTCATGCTGCACCTTCGCCAATAGACGAATCCCTTTCTTCATTGTGCAAGGGCCGTTTTCTCGGTCGCTTGCTCGTTTGTGAGTATATGCCGAGAAGGCGGGGAATGTTCCGCATCGAATTTTATCGAAAACCGCGCAATTCTTGGGAGTTGGACTTGACATTGGGCGCTTTTGCGTATATAATAATATATATTTCCCACCGAAATACGCACGAGTGCTTTCGTTGCGATCGTCGGTGAATTTCGCCGCGAGAAAATCGACGGAAGGGCAGTGCGCTTCATCCGAACAAAGCGCCCTTCGGCGCTGCGGCGTGCCGGTACCGAGCCGATCCTTCGGGGAGACTCGGAAGCCTGAACAGAGGGATCAATCAAACAATAAAATAGAATAAATTTGAGGAGAAGAAAATGGGAGACGCAGTATTTGGAGAGCTTGGCGTAATCGGTATGCGCGGCTGTGAGAAATTCATCGACGAGGTTGATGGATATCTCAAGGAATGGCGCCGCCACTCGAACGAGGGAACCTTCGTGATCGACGCATCCTGCCCCCGCTTCGGAAGCGGAGAGGGAAAGGGAATGGTGCGCGAATCGCTGCGCGGTAAGGACGTGTATATCATTTCCGACGTGTTCAACCACGGCGTGACCTATACGATGTACGGTCAGACCGTTCCGATGAGTCCCGACGAGCACTACCAGGATCTGAAGAGAATCATCGGCGCGATCGGCGGCAAGGCTCGCCGTATTTCGGTGATTATGCCGATGCTTTACGAGGGACGTCAGCATAAGCGCTCCTCCCGTGAGTCGCTCGACTGTGCAACGTCGCTTCAGGAGCTGGTTGCGATGGGCGTTTCGAATATCATTACCTTTGATGCGCACGATCCTCGCGTGCAGAACGCGATTCCGCTCCACGGCTTTGAGAACATCCGTACGAGCTATCAGATGATCAAGGCTCTGCTTCATACCTACAGTGATCTCGACGTCAATCCCGATAACATGATGATCATCTCTCCCGACGAGGGCGGAATGTCGAAATGTATGTACTATTCCTCGATGATGGGCATTGATCTCGGTATGTTCTATAAGCGCCGCGATTATTCGGTGATCATCAACGGAAAGAACCCGATCGTAGCACATGAGTATCTCGGCCGCGACGTTGCGGGAAAGGATGTTATCGTCGTTGACGATATGATTTCCTCGGGCGAGTCGGTCATCGACGTTTGTCAGCAGCTGAAGGAGAAGGGCGCAAGCCGTATTTTCGTGTTCGCAACCTTCGGCCTCTTCTCGAACGGACTTGACGGCATGGATCAGGCGTATGCCGACGGTCTCTTTACCAAGATTTTCACCACCAACCTCGTTTACCGTACTCCCGAGCTTCTTCAGCGCGAGTGGTACTCGGAGGTTAACCTCTGCAAGTACGTTGCTTACATCATTGATACGCTCAATCACGATCAGACGATCAGCGGTCTGCTCGACCAATCGACGCGTATCCGTAAGGCTCTGACCGAGCACAAGGAGAGCCTCGACAGATCGTAATTTGATCAAAAAACCGTCTCGAATGCAAAAATCGCATTCGAGACGGTCTTTTTTGTTTTGGCTTAAACGAGCACCTCAAATTTGTATCCAACGCCCCAGACGGTTTTGAGTAACCATTTGTCCGAGACTCCCTCCAGCTTTTCGCGCAGGCGCTTCACGTGGACGTCAACCGTTCTCGAGTCGCCGAGATAGTCGAAGCCCCAAACCTTATCAAGCAGCTGATCGCGCGTGAAAACACGGTTGCAGTTGGAAGCAAGGAAATAGAGAAGCTCAAGCTCCTTCGGGGGGATGTCGATCGCCTTGCCGCGGAGCTTCAGCTCGTACTTTTGCAGGCTGATCTCGATGTTCTCAAAGCGAACGACCTCCTCGTCGCTTGCCTTGGAGTGGGCGTTGTAGCGGCGAAGAACCGCCTTGATGCGCGCCGAAAGCTCCTTCATATCGAAGGGCTTGACCACAAAATCGTCCGCGCCGAGCTCAAGGCCGAGCACCTTATCGAAGGTCTCGCCTCTTGCCGTAACCATGATAACGGGCTTCGGCGAAATTTCGCGGATTTCCCGACAAACCTGCCAGCCATCCTTTTTCGGCATCATGATATCCAAAAGCACGAGATCCGGCTCGTAAAACTTGAAGAACTGCACCCCCTCAAGACCGTCTGCTGCGGTTTTGACACGGTAGCCCTCGTTTTCAAAATATACGCGGAGCATCTCGCAGATATTGGGATCATCGTCAACGATCAGAAGCTTGGCGCTGTCGTCACTTGTCATGAGCTTTGCGTTCATTTTGTTGCCCCCTATTTATTAATATTGTTAAATTTTGCTCTATGTTCATTATATACGATTTGACAGAGCTTGTCAATAGGCATTTACAAACGAACTGTAAACAATTGCCTTTCAGTACGAAAAAGCCTAAAAATCATCGGTTTTTTTCACCTGCCTATAGACAAACGGGGAGCTTTATGATAAAATATGATGAAATATTTTATTCGCCGAAGAAACATAGGCAGAAAAGGAACCATCATGAAGCTTGGTATCGTAGGACTTCCGAACGTCGGGAAGAGTACGCTTTTCAATGCGTTGACCAACGCAGGCGCTGAATCCGCCAACTATCCCTTCTGTACGATCGATCCGAACGTCGGTGTCGTTGCCGTTCCCGACGAGCGTCTCGACCGTCTCGCCGAGATGTATAACCCCGAGAAGTACACCCCCGCCGTCATTGAGTTCGTTGATATCGCAGGACTCGTTCGCGGCGCATCCAAGGGAGAGGGGCTCGGTAACAAATTCCTTTCGCATATCCGCGAGGTCGATGCGATCGTTCACGTGGTGCGTTGCTTTGAGGATGATGATATCGTTCACGTGGATGGGGGAGTGGATCCTCTGCGCGACGTCGAGACGATCAATCTCGAGCTGATTTTTTCGGATCTTGAGATGGTGGAGCGCCGTCTTGAACGCCTTTCAAAGCTCGTGAAGAACGATAAGAGCCTTCTTGTCGAGTACGAGGCGCTTTCCAAGCTCAAGGCAGGACTCGAGGGGGGAACCTGTGCGCGTGCCATCGAGTTTTCCGAGGACGAGCTTGCCGCGATCTCCGAGGCAAGGCTTCTGACGATGAAGCCGATCATCTACGTTGCCAACGTCTCCGAGGACGACGTTGCGGGCGGATACGCCCAAAACGAGGCGTATTTGCGACTGAAGGCGCACGCCGATTCCGAGCACGCAGGGCTCATCGCCGTTTGCGCGCAGATCGAGGCGGAGCTGTCGGATATGGAGGGCGAGGAGAAGCAGCAGTTCCTTGACGATCTCGGAATTGCCGAGAGCGGTCTTGATCAGCTCGTTCGCGCAAGCTACAGCCTTCTTGGACTGATCAGCTACCTGACGGCAGGACCGAAAGAGGTTCGCGCCTGGACGATCACGCGCGGCACGCGCGCACCGCAGGCGGCAGGGAAGATTCATTCCGACTTTGAGCGAGGCTTCATCCGCGCCGAGATCGTTTCCTTTGAAGATCTCGTGCGTGAGGGAAGCATGAACGCCGTGAAGGAGAAGGGGCTTCTTCGCAGCGAGGGAAAGGAGTACGTCGTTGCCGACGGTGACGTGGTGCTCTTCCGCTTCAACGTTTGATTTGCCTCGAATAACAACCGAAAGCCAAAGGGGCTGCTTCCTTTCGGCATAACCGAACGAAAAACAAAGAAAACAGGTGCTGCGTAGGCGTAGCACCTGTTTTTTCTTTACGTATCCTATTCTTAATGTGAAAAAACTTGCGGTTTTCTCCTTTTTATCGTTTTTCGTTCGGTTATGCCGAAATCAAGCGAGCCCCTAAAGGCGCTTCGCACTAAGAATTCGGCATTTTGCTTCTTTCAATCACAAAAACGATGATAACGAACCAATTCTTAGTGAATCAGCACCTTTTTTCAGTTTCCCTTCAGAGGCTGCTGCGCGATTTCGCGCAGCTTTTCATAGTAAGCTTTTGCCGCCGCTTCGGTACGGTTATCCCCGAAGTGATAGTATACGCGCTCCGCGAGGTCGCGCGGCAGATACTGCTGAGCAACGTAATGCATCGGGTAATCATGGGGGTAGCGGTAGCCCTGATAGAGCGGTGCGCGCAGATGCGGCGGGATCTCGGTGCCGAGTCCCTTTTCAATATCCGCCTTGGCAAGCTCAAAGGCAACGTGGGCGCTGTTGGACTTCGGGGAGGTTGCAAGGACGACGACGGCGTTTGAGAGCGGGATCGACGCTTCGGGAAGTCCGAGGTCCTTCGCACTTTCCACACACGCGCGCACGATTGCCGCAGCCATCGGATAGGCGGCGCCGATATCCTCGCTTGCAATCACCTGAAGCCGTCTGCAAACGCTGAGAATATCCCCTCCCACAAGCAGTCTGGCAAGGTAAAAGATCGAGGCGTCAACGTCGGATCCGCGAATCGACTTTTGAAGAGCGGAGAGAAGGTCGAAATGCACGTCTCCGTCCTTGTCAAATCGTCCGATCATCGGGGGCGAAAGCTTTTCGCAAAGCTCCTCGGTGATCTCGGCGTCTGCCGCAAAGTAGGCATTTTCAAGAATTGAGATTGCCATACGAACGTCGCCCGCGCTCCGTTTTGCGATCGAAAGAAGGGTTGCCTCGTCTGCCTTGATCTCGCTGTGATAGCTTGCGTTCAGGTAAGCAAGCCCACGCACAAGGGCAGGGACGATCTCCTCAGAACGAACGCTTTCAAAGGTGAAGACGCTCGAGCGCGAAAGAATCGCATTGTAGACGTAAAGATAGGGATTTTCGGTTGTAGAGGCGATCAGCGTAATCCGTCCGTCCTCCATGAACTCAAGCAACGTCTGTTGCTGCTTGCGGTTGAAGTATTGGATCTCGTCGAGATACAGGAGCACGCCGTTATGACCGAGCAGGCTTCCGCTTGCGGCGATCACGTCCTTGACGTCCGAGATGCTTGCCGTCGTTGCGTTGAGTCGGCAAAGCGTGAGATTACTTTTTGCGGCAACGATGTTGGCACAGGTCGTTTTTCCGGTGCCCGGAGGGCCCGAGAAGATCATGTTCGGGATATGCCCACGCTCGAGCAGGCGGCGAAGGATGCCGTTCGGTCCGACGAGATGCTTTTGCCCGACGACCTCGTCGAGCGTGCTCGGACGGAGCAGATCTGCCAAAGGGTGCTGACTTGCCATGATGATTCCTTTCGGGTAAGCCGATCCGTCGGCTTACGAGATGGTATTTTCATTGATTTGAAAGAGTCGGTCGACCTCATGTCTCAAAGCCGCATGCTCCGGGCTTGAGAGGTGATGGTCAACAGCCACAATACCTGCCGCCTCCGAGAAGGCGGCCTGCATCAGCGCCGTGTCGTTACAGAGCGAGGCAAGGCGAAGCGAAAGACCGCCCGACTGCCTGGATTCGCCGTTTGCTCCCGAGAAAAAGTCTCCCGGACCGCGTAGCTGAAGATCGTACTCGGCAATTTCATAGCCGTCGTAGGTGCTTTGCATGACCTTGAGTCGCTCGCGTGCCGTCTCCCCTCGGCTGTCCGAGACGAGAATGCAGTAGGCACGCTTTTTACCGCGGCCGACACGGCCGCGAAGCTGGTGCAGCTGCGAGAGTCCGAACCGCTCGGCGTTTTCAACGATCATCAGGGTCGCGTCGGGAACGTTGACACCGACCTCGATGACGGTTGTTGATACCAGAATCTTGACCTCGCCCGAGACGAATCTGCTCATCACGGCATCCTTTTCCGCTTGCTTCATTTTCCCGTGCAGGAGCGCGCTTGGAATATCGGGGAACACTTTTTTCAGATTTTCGGCATAGTCTACCGCATTTTTAAGGGGCGGTGCATCAAGACGCGAGGGCGAGGTGAGCTTATCAATCGGAATTGCACCTTCCTCCTCCGGCTCGGCTTTTTCCTCGATCGACGGGCAAACGATATAGACCTGACCGCCCTCGTTTACCTGACGCCGTATAAAGGCGTTCAGACGGTCGCGGTAGGCTTCTCCCACAACGTGGGTATCGACGCGGATTCTGCCCTTCGGCATTTCGTCAATCCTCGAAACCGACAGATCGCCGTATACGACATGTGCGAGAGTCCTCGGAATGGGAGTCGCGCTCATGACGAGCGTGTGACTCGCACGGTATTTTTCCTTTAAGCGGGCGCGCTGCATGACGCCGAAGCGATGCTGCTCGTCGGTGATCGTCAGAGCAAGATCGGCAAAAACGACGTTTTCGGAGAGAAGCGCGTGCGTGCCAATGATCAAGGGAAGGGGAGAGACGGGGTCTGAGAGCCGTGCCAGAATTTTCTTTTTTTCGGACGCCTTGGTCGCACCGGTCAAAAGCGCGGTCTCGTAGCCCATTTTTGCAAAGAGGGGAGCGAGATCCTCGTAATGCTGGTGTGCAAGAATCGAGGTCGGAACCATGAGGGCGACCTGCTTTCCCGATGCAAGCGCGATAAGGGCGGCGGCGGCGGCACAGACGGTTTTTCCGCATCCGACGTCACCGATCAGAATTCTTCGCATCGCAGGGCAGGCGCCCAAGTAGCCGCGCCCCGTCATATCGCTGTAGATCTCGTTGATGACTCTCTTCTGCGCGTTGGTGAGCTCGTAGGGAATGGCGTCGAGCAAAGGCTTCATCGAGGTGGGCTTGCAGGGCTCGGTCTTTTCGCTTTCACGCTCGGTTTTTGAGAGCGAAACGGCAAGGCCAAGCGTCAGAAGCTCGTCGAAAACGATGCGGTGGAGCGCCTTTGCAAGTGACTCGTCATTTTTCGGACGGTGCAGCTCAGCGACGGCACAGCGAAGCACGGGAAGCTCTCTGCGAGCGCGGACCGATTCGGGCAATGGGTCCGAAAGATGGGGGAGTCCCATTGAAAGAGCTTGCTCTGTCAGAGCAGCCATCAGCTTCTGAGTGACCCCATCGGTTGTCGGATATACGGGGATAAAATCGGGCAGAACTTCTCCCTCGGTGTATTTTTCGTACAGCGGCGACGCCAGCTGACGTCGTTTTCCCGAGAGCGTAACGGCGCCCCAGAAGCGAAAGGTCATGCCGACGTGAAAGACGTCCTTCAGATACGGCTGGTTAAAAAAGACGGCCTCGATGGAGCTGCTTTCATCAAAGACACGGAGCTTGGTGACGGTGATGCGATTTTGAATGCGCGTCGAGATCGGCTCGCTTGCAACGGTCAAAAGGAAGGCGGCTCGCTCGCCGATCGGTGCATCCCTAAGGCTGCGAATCGCACCGCGGTTCTGATATGCGCGAGGGAAGTGCCGAAGAAGGTCGCCAACGGTAAAAAGTCCGAGACGCTCAAGCGCTTTTGCTCGCGCGTCGCCGACGCCCTTGAGCTTGCGGATGTCGGTATTCAGCACGCTGCATATCCCCCCTTTTCCTCATTTCTTCCTTTATTTTACACGAAAAAAATTCTTTTTGCAAGCCCCTTGCTGCTTTTCCAAAGATTTTCCAAAGATTTTTTCTCATCGGTAAATCGATGCGGATTGATTGACAAAGTATAAGAAGTATGATAAAATGAGTTGATAAACTGATTTTGATTCGGGAAAGAAAGGGAGGGGCCTTGATATGGTCGATCTTGGCGATTTTTGGGACCTTTCGGAGCTGATCCCGAAAAAGAAGAAGGTCTCTCCCTCAGCGCCCTTTAAATCTGAAATTCCGATTTGTGAAATTCGTGAGACCGCAGGCGCAGAGCCGACGGAAGATCGGAGAAGCTTAAGCGCATTTCCGTGCGTTTCGGAGCGAGAGGAAAGCTACGTTCCCTTTGAGAATCCTTTGATTCGGCGTGTGACTGTTGTGGCAAGGGAAACGGGATACAGCTTTTACGCGCAGTTCCGACGTCACGCCGAGTTGTATCTCGACCGTCACGCAGACGCGATGCCTTACGTGCCGTTTTTTTCTTATATTCCGCAGTACTCTCAGCTTACGCCGGAGCAGCTTCGTTATTATTTCTATTTCCGCGATGCGCTGCAACGGGGCGAGACACCGAAGATTGATTATAGCTATTTTTGGCTGTACGTCTATGAGATTTTGAACCTTCCCGATCGCATTCCGCCCTCCGAGGGGGTGATGCGCCTTTGCCGCGCATGGCGCCTGTACCGCGATAAGCTTCCCAAAATCGACAAGTATATGACGGTCTGGCTGACCGATTACTGTCTCTTGCACCGCTTGCCCTGTCCCACAAGGGAGCTTCATCCCTTTCTCGGTGCGGTGATGGAGCATAGCGATTTCAAGGAGTTTTATCTCGGCGGTATCTCGTCGCTCTCCGAGGACGGAACGGCGGCGCTGCTTGCCATGATCTCCGATTATCAGTTTGAAAAGAGCCGCTACGCAAGCGGCGAATACGCAGAGATCTTCCGCCGCCATCTCCTTGGCGCTATGGGCGAGATCTTCCGGGTTCTCTTCTCGGACGGTCGTGCCTCGATTGATACCGCTTCGTGCTCGACCATTCGCCGCGAGGCGTTTTCCGGCTCGCTTTGCTCGCATAATATCAAGCGTACGCTTATCGTAGAGCATCTCAGCTTCCGTGCCGCGAAGGGACTTAGAGAGGCGGTGACGGCGGCTGTCAAGTATGCCGAAAACAAGCTCAGAGCGTTCCTTTCGATCAAGAGCCGTCTTTCGGTGCCGCGCATGGAGCCTCTGCTTTCCGAGACGGTCGACCGTTATTTTGCCGAGCTCTTTTCGAGTGCCGAGGCGGAGCGGCGAAGGGAAGAGCGTCCTGCCTACGAGGCGCTTTACGATGCTGCAAGCCGCGAGCTGTCCATGGAGGGCGCCGAGGAGATTGAAAGCCTTTCCTGGGAAAACGTGCGGCTGCTTGCAAGCGATTCGGACTTGGCGGAAACCGACCTGACGCTTTTCACCGAGCCGATGAGGGAGCTCCCCGAATCGTCGAGGGGGGACGGCAATTGCGATACACTCTCCTCGCTTTCGCATGCCGATGCCGTTTATCTGCACGCCGTTCTGATCGGTGACGACGACGAGAGACGTTGGGTGATAAAAACGACGGGGCAGAGCGAGGATTCGCTTGCCGAAAGGATCAATCTTGCATTTACCGACCTTCTCGGGGATGTTGTTCTCGAGCAGGGGGAGGATGGCTATACCGTGATAGAAGATTATATCGATGAGGTGATGAAATGGACAGAGAAGCAGCTCGGAACGAAGTAAGGATTCCGAAACGGATCTTGAGTACGCTCCTATCCTCGCTTTCGGCGGGGGTTGTTCCGAGAAGCGGCGCGCCCTATGTTGCCATCGGCAGACAGCAGGAGATCGCCTCGCTTGTCGATTCGCTTTCGGCGGTTTCCGAGGGGGGATCCGCCATGCGTCTGCTTGTCGGACGCTATGGAAGCGGTAAAAGCTTTCTGATCCAGCTGATCCGCGGATACGCCCTTGATCACGGATTTCTTTGCGCCGATGCCGATCTTTCTCCCGAAAGACGCCTGTGCGGTGGAAACGGAGCGGGACTTGCAACCTACCGTGAGCTGATGAAGAATCTTGCCTCCAAGGCATCTCCTGACGGCGGTGCGCTTCCGATGGTGCTCTCGCGCCATTTTGATCAGCTTCGTGCTGAGCTTGCATCAAGAGGGATTCTTCCCGAGCATCCAAGCTTTTCTCTTGAGATGCGGAGCGGGATCATGCAAACGACGCTCGCACTCGAGGGCTACGTTGGTGGATTCGATTTTGCACGCGTTCTGTGTGAGTACTATCTCGCCTCTATTTCCGACGATGCCGACCGAAAGAGCGCCTGTCTGCGCTGGCTTCGGGGAGAGTATTCGGGAAAAACCGAGGCAAAGCATGCGCTTGGCTTTTCGGTCAGCAAGATCATAGACGACGATAGCTGGTACGATTTCATCAAGCTTTGGGCGGTTCTTTCGCGCCGGCTTGGCTATAGCGGACTTGTCGTTTTCATTGACGAATGCGTGAATCTGTATAAGATTGCCAACCGCATTTCGCGGGAATCCAACTACGAGAAGCTGCTTTCTGTTTTTAACGATACCCTCCAGGGGCGCGCACCGCATCTCGGTGTTATTCTTGGCGGAACTCCGCAGTTCCTTGAGGATACCCGTCGTGGGCTCTTCAGCTACGAGGCACTTCGGTCCCGACTTGCCGACGGGCGGTTCTCCGACGTCGAATATCAAAATCTTTCTGCACCGGTGATCCGGTTGCGTCGGCTTTCGGATAACGAGCTGCTTGCCTTGCTTTCGCGTCTGACGATTCTTTTCTCGACCCGAGAGGGGAAGGATGCGCGCATCACTCCCGAACAGATGCAGTCGTTTTTGCGCCATGCGTTATCGCGCGCGGGGGCAGACGAGATGATTACGCCGCGCGAGATCATTCGTGACTACCTGACGCTGCTTTCGATCCTGCGTGACAATCCCGCGGCAAGCTTTGAGGAGCTGATGAGTCAATCCGCTCCCGCGGAAGCACCGAGTGCTGCGCCTGAGCTGCAGGGCTCGGGCTCACCGTCCGTGCCCCGCGTGATGCCCTTTGACCTGGAGCTTTAATTCGGTTGCTTTCCGAGCGGAAAGGAGGTAGGACTATGACCGAGGCTGACCGTCTTTTTTCAAGGTTTCCAGATTTTATCAAGGATTATATTTATCGCCGCGGCTGGTCGAGCCTTCGCGAGGTGCAGATGTCGGCGGCAAGGGTTCTTTTTGAGACCGATCACAATTTGCTTCTCTCTTCGTCCACGGCATCCGGCAAGACCGAGGCGGTCTTTTTCCCGATTCTGTCCGAGCTTTGTACCGCACCGACCGTCGGCGGCGTTTCGGTTCTCTATATCGCTCCTCTCAAGAGTCTGATCAACGATCAGTTCTTTCGTATGCAGGAGCTGCTCGACCTTAGCGGCATTCCGGTTTATCATTGGCACGGTGACGTCGGAGCATCCCATAAAACCAAGCTGCTGAAGGATCCTAAGGGGATTTTGCAGATTACGCCCGAATCACTCGAGAGCATGCTGCTCAACCGATCGAACGATATGCCTCGTCTCTTTTCGGGGCTTCGCTATATCGTCATTGACGAGATCCATACTCTCATCGGCTCGGATCGTGGGAATCAGGTGATCTGCCTTCTGACGCGTCTTGCGCGAAAGATCGCATCCTCACCCCGACGCATCGGTCTTTCGGCAACCCTTGGGGATTTGGATGCGGCGCGCGCTTGGCTCGGCGCCGGAAGCGGACGTGAGACCGATGCGCCGATCCCCGAGAGGACGCCGCTGCATTGGCGTTTGGCAATGGAGCATTTCTATTTTCAGAATGCCGGCGAGGATCAGACGCCTGCGGCAATCGAGCGCTCCGAGAGCGGAAAGGCTGCGGTGATTGACCCGGGCTACGAGTTTCTGTACGATGCCGTTAAGGATAAAAAAACGCTCGTATTTTCAAACTCACGGGAAGAGACCGAGTACGTGACGGCAACGCTTCGGCAGATTGCAAGGAACCGCAGGGAACAGGACGTGTTTCTGATCCATCACGGTAATCTTTCCGCTTCGCTGCGCGAGGATGCCGAGATGAAAATGAAGGATGACGGCGTTCGCCGCGCCGTAACCTGTGCAACCGTGACGATGGAGCTCGGAATTGATATCGGCCGGCTTGAGCGAGTGGCGCAGATCGGTGCTCCCAATTCGGTTTCCTCCTTCCTTCAGCGCCTCGGCCGATCGGGACGGCGAGAGCTTCCCCCCGAGATGATTCTCGTATATCGGGAGGAATCGCCGCTTCCGAATACGCCGCTTCCGCAGCTGATTCCCTGGGAGCTGCTTCGTGGGATTGCCATCGTTCAGCTTTATATTGAGAGGCGCTTTATCGAGCCACCGAGACGGAAAAGGCTTCCTTACAGCCTTTTGTTCCATCAAACGCTCTCGATCCTTGCCTCAAGCGGTGAGCTGACGGCTAAGGCACTTGCCGAGCGCGTGCTCACGCTGCCGCCCTTTGCCGAGGTGACCAAGGAGCAATATAAGGCGCTACTCGTTTCAATGATCCGAAACGAGTATATCGAAATGACCGAGGAAAAGGGACTTATCATTGGGCTCAAGGGCGAGCGCCTGATCGCAAGCTTTAAATTTTACGCCGTATTCAAGGACAGCGAGGACTTTACCGTGCGCTCGGGCTCGGATGAAATCGGAACGATCACAACGCCGCCGCCCGTCGGAGACCGCTTTGCGCTTGCAGGGCGCGTGTGGGAGGTGCTTGAGGTCGATCTCCAAAGGCATCTCATTTTCGTTCGATCGGTGGACGGAAAGATGGAGATCTCCTGGCCGGGAGATTCGGGCGAGATTCATACCGTCATTTTAGAGCGGATGCGGCGCGTTCTTCTTGAGGATGCCGAGTATCCCTATCTGACGCCTAACGCCCGCGAGCGGCTGAAAACGGCAAGACGAATTGCTCAAAGATCGGGAATCGGCGAGAACATGCTGATCTCTCTCGGTGGCAGCTCTGTTGTTCTGTTCCCATGGCTCGGTACGCGTGCCTTCCGTACGCTCCGACGCTATCTGACTCGTCACGCCGCACGACTCGGCATCGCCGATCTCTCCGCAGAGGGCTGCTGCTATTTGACCTTTAAAACGCGAGTGGAATCGCCGAGCGCGCTTTTTTCGGCGCTTGCTTCGGATTTTGCTTGCTTCGGAGTTAATCCCGAGGAGCTCGTTTCGGAAAACGAGTGCCCCGTACATGAAAAATACGACGAGTATATTCCTGCAGAGCTGCTTCGTGAGGCATATGCGGCTGACCGTCTTGAGGTTGGTGAGATGCTTCGGCGCTTTTCGGGAGAGAAGGGAGGGCGGTTCGATGAGTGACATTTATCGCGTGCTTGCACCGTATTACGATACCTGGAACGCCGAGATTGACTATGCAGGATGGGCAAGCGCGATCGAGGAGATTTTTCGGCGCGAGTTTCCGGGGAAGGTCGAGTCGGTGCTCGATCTTGCCTGCGGAACCGGCAGCATGACGCTGGCGCTTGCCGAGCGCGGCTTTGACATGATCGGACTCGACCGAAGCTGCGAAATGCTGTCGGTTGCGCGTGACCGTTCCGTTGAGACGGGCGTTTCCGAGCGAATTCTTTGGCTCGGACAGGATATGACCGATTTTGAACTGTACGGAACCGTTGAGGCGGTTGTTTGCTGCCTTGATTCGATCAATCACCTGACGACCGGGGATGAGCTCCTCTCGTGCTTTCGCCTCGTGCACAACTATCTCGTGCCAAACGGTCTGTTCCTTTTTGATCTCAACAGCCGAAGGAAGTTCGAGACGCTTTACGGAGATGCGAGCTACGTTTTTGAAGCTCCGGGCGTATTCTGCACCTGGCAGAACGCCTATCATCCCAAAAGCAAGCTTTGCCACTTTGATATTACCCTCTTTGAGGAGGAGGGAGACGGTCGCTACGTGCGTTACGACGAGCGACAGACCGAAAGAATGTATCCGCTCAAATCAATAAAGAGGGCGCTCGCCCTGTGCGGCTTTGCCCTTATCGGTGCGTACGGCTCAGCAGATGGCGCCCCGATCAAGGATGATGACGACCGATGGTACGTCGTTGCCAGAGCCATCAAGGACTGAAAGGAATCAAGCCATGACAGAATCGACGATTTTTCGAGCGATGACACGCGATGGAAGCGCGCGCATCCTCGTAATCAATTCCACTGCTATCGTTTCGCGTGCCATTGAGGTTCATGGGACGGCACCGACCGCTACCGCCGCGCTCGGACGGCTTTTGACCGCCGCCTCCATGATCGGCTCGCTGTCGGGCGAGAAGAGCGATACCGTGACGGTCGGAATAAACGGCGACGGAGCTCTCGGCAAGCTTCTGGCTGTATCGGATTACTACGGAAACGTCAAGGGCTACGTCGAAAATCCGGGCGCCGACCCCGAGCGCAAGCCAAACGGGAAGCTCGACGTCGGGGGGGCGGTCGGCAGCGGATCTCTGTACCTCGTGCGCGAAAAGAGCGAGGGGGAGCCGCACGTCGGAACCGTTGCGCTCCGAAGCGGCGAGATTGCCGAGGACGTTGCCGCCTATTTTGCAGAGAGTGAGCAAATCCCGACACTCTGTGCGCTCGGGGTGCTCGTGAATCCCGACGGAGGCTGCAGGGCGGCGGGCGGCGTTCTCGTTCAGCTGTTGCCCTTTGCCGACCCCGGAACGGTGGACGTCCTCGAGAAAAACGCTGATCGGCTCCGAGACCTTTCCTCGCTGCTTGCCTCGGGAATGAGTAATCTTGAGCTTGCTTCGGTCGCGCTTGACGGGATCGCGTTCGATCCCTTTGATACGATTGCGGTCGAATATCTTTGCGATTGCAGTCACGCAAGATTTTTGCGTGGGATCCGCACGCTTTCCGAGAGCGAAATTTTACGTATGCTCAACGACGAGGAGGCCGAGACGGGTAAGCGGGGCTTGCGTGTCGATTGTCGGTTCTGTGGCAAAAAATACGTCTATACCGAGGCCGAGCTGATCGAAAAGGATCTCGATTCGGAATGATTTGACGCGGCATCTCATATATCAAAGCAAATACGCTTTTTGGAGAATGTGAATGCCGCAGTCGGAGAATTTTTTTGAAAAGGGGCTCCGGTTTTCCTCGGATGCCTTTTATCCAGCCGTTTCCCCCATAACGCTTGAGGTCCATTACGGACAGATTTGTCGCGCACATCTTGATGCGATGAGAATCCTTCGTGCATCCTATCCGGAGCTTTCGGGGCTTTCGGTACGCGAACTCCTTGTGCGTCGAAATCTTCCGCGACGTGATGCCGACGGAATCCGTTGGCACGCGGGTGCTCTTTATGCGCACGAGCTGTATTTTTCCTCGATTGCGCCTTTGACGGGCGGGTATCCGCAGCCGAAGGGTGAGCTCGCTGCGATGATCTCCCAAGACGTCGGCTCGTATGCCGAGCTTGCGTTTCGTCTGCGCGAGGCTGCAGAGATGTTACGCGGCGTCGGATTCGTCTATCTTCTTCTGGATGCTTCGGGAAGAGTTAAGATCCGTTCTCTGAAAGATTACGATTGCCCGTCTCTTTCGAAGGAACGCCCTCTTTTCTGTATCGACCTTTGGGAGCACGCCTATTTTTCGGATCACGGTCCGCATCCTGATAGGGCGGTCGATACCTTTCTTTCGGTTCTGTGCTGGAGCACGGTCGAAAAAAGACTCTACGTATAATAACGGTTGCGGAGAAATCCGCCAAAATAAAAGGAGCAGGAATATGAAAAATCAAAGCACACGCTTGATCGGCAACGCACTCGTCGGTCAGTCCGGCGGTCCTACCGCCGCCATCAACGCAACGCTTTCGGGCGTTATCCGCGGCGTCGCCGAGTCAAGAGATACGGTTTTGACGCTATACGGAATGCGCTATGGAATCGAGGGCTTTCTTTCGGGAGACGTCATTGATCTTTCAAAGTATTTCGATGATGAGCAGGCGCTTTCGCTGCTCGAGCAGACACCGGCGGCAGCGCTTGGCTCTTGTCGCAAGAAGCTGCCCGATCCGAGTAAGGATCCCGATTTCTTCAAAGATCTCGTCAAGCGCTTTGAGGAGCTTGATATCCGCTATTTCTTTTACATTGGCGGTAACGATTCCATGGATACCGTAGCGAAGCTGACGGCATATCTGGAGACTGTTTCCTACGAGATGCGGGTGATCGGCGTTCCGAAAACGATTGATAACGATCTTGTCGGCACCGATCATACCCCCGGCTTCGGCTCTGCCGCAAAATACATTGCCGTCACGGTTTCGGAGTATCTTCGCGACTGTGCCGTCTACCGCGTTCCCGCCGTTACGATTATTGAAATCATGGGCAGAGATGCGGGATGGCTGACGGCATCGGCGGCACTTCCCATGGCGATTGACGGCATCGGTCCCGATTATATATACCTCCCGGAGCGCGTTTTCGATCGTGAGACCTTCCTTGAGGACGTCCGTGCGGCGCTTGCGCGTCACCCGAACGTTGTGATCGCCATATCCGAGGGAATACGATTTGCAGATGGGGAATACGTCGGTGCGGGTTCACAGAGCGGAGCAAAGGACGTGTTCGGACATAAGTATCTTGCAGGCGCAGGAAAGGTTCTTGAGTCGATGGTTCGTGAGGAGATCGGCTGTAAGGTACGCTCTGCCGAGCTGTCTCTCTCCCAGCGCTGTGCCGCTCATCTCGCATCGGCAACCGATCTCGACGAGTCGGTCGGTATCGGACGCCGTGCGGTTTCCCTCGCCGTGAACGGAGTCACCGGGCATATGGTGACGGTAAACCGTCTCTCAAGAGAGCCTTATGCGCTCGAAATTTCCTCCTCAGACGTGCATGCGATCGCAAACAGGATCCGCCACGTACCGAGCGAGTACATCAACGAGAGAGGCAACCACGTGACCGAGTCGTGCATCCGATATCTTCTTCCGCTCATTGACGGCGAGAGAACGCTCGTTTATGATCGCGGGATTCCAAAGCATTTTCATTTCTGACAAAAACGAAAGCAGCTGACCGAAGTGATATGCACCCCAAAAGTTAGACACTTTTGGAGGTGCATATTTTTTATGAGCAAAATAGGGAGAAAAAACAAAAGATACACGCCGGAATTTAAAATTCGTGTTATAATGGATATGCGAGAACACCGATTGAATTACCAC
>JAZNFP010000007.1:0-3159 GCA_045576095.1 Eubacteriales bacterium | reverse complement strand
CATATAGATAAATCCAAGTGCAAAGAGTGCGGCGCGTGTGCAAAGGTTTGCCCCTATACCGCGATCGTCAGCCGGAAGCGTGCTTGTCAGTACGCTTGCAAGGGAAAAGCGATCTCTATGAATGAGGAGAAGGCGGCTAAGATCGATAACTCCAAGTGCATACAGTGTGGCGCCTGCGTATATCAGTGTCCTTTCGGCGCAATCATGGATAAGTCATATATGGTCAACGCTATTGATATTCTCAAGAAGAGCGAGCGTAATACTCGCGGCGGAAATTACAGAGTTTATGCCGTAGTCGCTCCCTCAATTTCGAGCCAATTCTCTTATGCTAAGCTCGGTCAGGTCGTAACAGGACTGAAAAAGCTCGGGTTCCACGATGTTGTTGAGGCAGCTCTCGGCGCAGATATGGTTGCTATGGCAGAGGCAAAGGAGCTTTCCGAAAAGGGACTTCTTACAAGCTCCTGCTGTCCTGCATTCGTGCAGTATATTAAATCGCAGTTCCCGAATCTCGTTGAGCATATTTCTCACAATATGTCGCCTATGGCAGTTCTTGCAAAGTACATCAAAGAAACCACACCGAACGCAAAGGTTATCTTCATCGGTCCGTGTACCGCAAAGAAAGCGGAAGCGCAGCTCGAGGAGGTTAAACCTTGGGTTGATACCGTCCTCACCTTCGAGGAGCTTCAGGCACTCTTTGACAGCCGAGACATTGAGATTGAAACACTTGAAGAGGGCGTTCTTGATAACGCCTCCTACTTCGGTCGTATCTTCGCACGCAGCGGAGGACTTACCGATGCGGCAACGCAGGCGATGAAGGAGCAGCATATCGACTTTGAAATAAAGCCCGTTGTATGTGACGGAATCGAAGCCTGCCGAATGGCACTTCTCAAGCTGAACAAAGGCATTCTTGACGGAAACTTTATCGAAGGAATGGCTTGTATCGGCGGTTGTATCGGAGGCGCAGGTTGCCTCACTCACGGTGAAAAAAATAAAGCCGAGGTTGATAAATACGGTCGTGAAGCACTTGAAAAGACCATCGGAGATGCAATATCGATATTGAAATAAAAGATATTTCAACGGGGCTGAGTCAAAAGCTGATTCAAAAGCGAATGACTCAGCCCCATTTGTTGACAAATTCTCACGGCTGTGATATAATAGATCGAAATCAATCAAACCAACAAAGGAGAAACACAATGTTCAAAAGCAGTATTCCTCGCCCCGAATATCCACGCCCCCAAATGAAGCGTACCGATTGGATAAACCTCAACGGTGAATGGGATTATGCTACCGACAAGAGCCGTTCCGGTATGGACAGAGGTCTTTTTAACGGCGTGTGCTTTGAGGAAAAGATCATCGTTCCCTTCTGCCGCGAGAGCGAGCTTTCGGGCATCGGCGACAAGGATTTTTGCGCGGCGGTTTGGTACAAAAAGCAGGTGACCCTGCCTGAGGGGTGGATAGACGAGGGCAAGGATGTGGTTCTCAACATCGGTGCCTGTGACTACCGAACGGACGTCTGGGTAAACGGCCGGCACATCGGAGTACACCGAGGCGGATACGTGTCCTTCTCCTTTGTGATCACCACCGCGCTCAAGGATGGTGAAAACCTCATCGTGATCCGAGCAGAGGACGATACAAGAGACGACAGACAGCCCACGGGCAAGCAGAGCTTCAGACATGACTCCTTCGAATGCTTCTATACGCGCACCTCGGGCATCTGGCAGACCGTTTGGCTTGAAGCCGTCCCCAGGATCCGAATTTCCCACGTCAAATATTACCCCTGCCTCGAAAAGCAGACGCTTTTTGCCGAGGTCTACTCGGACGGCGTTGCAACCGGCAGAGAGGTTCGGGCAAGCGTACGCTACGGCGGTAAGTGGATGGGAGAGGCAACGGCTCCCGTCAAAAACCACGTCGCAAGGCTTGAAATCAAGCTGGAGGAGCTGCATCTGTGGGAGCCGGGAGCGGGAAGACTTTACGACATCGAGTTGACGCTGGGTAACGACAGGGTTTCCTCGTATTTCGGTATGCGGGAGGTCGAATGCAGAGACGGAATGATGTACCTCAACGGTAAAATAGTATTTCAGCGTCTTGTATTGGATCAAGGCTTTTATCCTGACGGCATTTATACCGCGCCTACCCTTGATGCGTTGAAAAACGACGTCGATATGTCCATGGCCCTTGGCTTCAACGGCGCGAGACTGCACGAAAAGGTCTTTGAGCCTCTTTTCCTTGAGTATTGTGACAGACGCGGATACCTGGTTTGGGGTGAGCACGCCAACTGGGGAATGACTCACCGCGGCGACACCCCGTTTTCCGACTTTTTGATGGAATGGCAGGAGATTTTGGAAAGAGACTTCAACCATCCCGCCATCATCGGCTGGTGTCCTCTCAACGAAACGCCGCTTTCGGATCATTTCGACCGCCGCTTCTCCGAGAAGCTGGCAGAGCTTACCCGAGCGTACGACAATACCCGTATGTACATTGACGCATCGGGCTGGTATCACTACCCGGGGATCACAGACATCACGGATTGCCACGATTACGAGCAGGATCCCGAGGCATTCAAGGCGAAATTCGACGCTCTCGAACGGGGTGAGCAGTACAACATCCATTACATATACAAGAATCAGGAGCACGATTACTGGTCAACGCCCACCTTTGTCAGCGAGTACGGCGGTATCTTTTGGTTTGAAAACGGTGTGCCTGACGGTTGGGGCTACGGGCTGCCGCCTGCAACGGAGGATGAGTTCAAGGCTCGTTTCAAGGGCTTGACCGAGGCGTTGCTGTTCAACGCCAAAATCGGCGCACTCTGCTATACCCAGCTGACCGACGTGGAGCAGGAGCAGAACGGATTCTACACCTATGACAGGAAGGCAAAATTTGCCCCTGAATTTTTCCGCTCCGTGCTGACTCAAAGGGCGAAGATAGAAGAGTAAGCATCACTCTCCGCCAACGATCGGAATTATGCCGCAGCTGCGACGGCAGAGAGAGCAATATCTATACCGAAATATGAAAATATCTGTTGACGGCCGGAGAATTCTGTGGTACAATGAATGGGAAGCTCCCGCTTCACTCATTGGAAAGGAAGTATCAGCCATGAAAAAAGTTCGTATCGGAGTCCTGGGCGCCTACCGCGGCACCAGCATGATCAATTACTGCAAG
>JAZNFP010000006.1:0-33552 GCA_045576095.1 Eubacteriales bacterium | reverse complement strand
GGCACCTCCACCGTCACGACCTTCGTTGAGTCGGGCGCGGGCGTTTCCGCCGGCGGAAGAACCGGTCTGACTGCGTTCACCACCGCTTGCATGTTCTTCCTTGCCATGTTCATCATGCCGGTCTTCGCTGCCATCCCCTCGGCTGCGGCTGCTTCGGCTCTGATCTACGTCGGCGTTCTTATGATGAAGAACAACATCCAGCGCGTTGACTTCTCGAACGCGATCAACGCAACCTCTGCTTTCCTGACGATCGTCGTGATGGTTCTCTCCTACTCGATCACCAAGGGCATCGGCATCGGTCTGCTCTCCTACACCTTGATGAGCGCACTTGCTTACCTTGTTGACCTCGTCAAGTTCGCTTGCAAGAAGGGCGAGAAGCCGGTCTGGAGCGTTTCGGTCGTTGCACTCGTTGTGACGGCGCTGTTCTGCGTGTACTTCTTCGTTCCCGTCAAGCTTTGATGCGGAGCGTTCGCTTTTCGGCATAACCGAGCGAAAAGAGAAATCGGGTGTTAGGCTTGTCCTAACGCTCGGTTTTCTTTTTGCTTTCGTAAACTTTTTAAGGTTGAAAACCTTCGGTTTTCTTCTTTAGATTGGATTCTTTTCGCTCTATCGCCGTTTCCTCACTCAGAGGAGTCTAAGCAGACTCAAAACGATAAGGTTTTGAGAGGCAAACAGCGGCGTCTGCTTCGGCAAAAATTTTTGCAATATCCGCATATTACCGCAAATTTTTGCCTTGTATCCACCTGCTGTTTGCTCTCTCTAAACTGCTTTGCACCTCACGTCGAAGCCGTTGTCGATGGATTTGGGTGGCGCGAGGCGCAGACACGTTTCGACTTGTCAAGCCGAGTGGCGCACAAACAGGCGGGAACGGCTCGCCGTGAGGCTTGTCGTTTTGGGTCTGCTTAGACTCTAATACGCCTCTCGTCGCAAACGACGCTTCTCGCCTAAATCTGATGCGCCCCACAAAAAGAGGCTGTCTCAATTTTGAATTGAGACAGCCTCTGTTTTAATATCCGACCGCAAGGCCGAGGAGCAGAACGGCGCTCGTCAGAGCGAGGTTGGCAAGCTGGAAGCGCCAGCACCAGCGGAACCACCGACCGTAGCTGACGTCGGCAAGCCCGAGGCTGATGAGCAGGGCGGGGTTGGTGGGGTAAAGGACGTTGGAGAAGCCGTCGCCGAAAGCGAAGGCAAGGACGCAAAGCTGCGCCGAGATGCCGAATACCGACGCCATCGGAACGATGAGAGGGATGAGCATGAACGCCTTTGCCGAGCCCGAGGGAATAAAGAAGTTGGCAACGAGCACGATGAGATAGATAAAGAGCACCACGCACCACCTCGGCATGGTGTCGGCGGCGCCGACCGCACCGTAAAGGATCGTGTCGAGCACGCTCGCCTCCTCAAGCGTGTACTTGATCGAGGACGCCATCAGGATCATCACGACGGCGGGGAGAATGCCAAGCACGCCCGAAAGAGATGCGCGTCCGAGCGCACGGGCGCCCATGCCGCAGAGCAGGCACGCCGAGACCCCTGCCGCAAGGAAGGTGACGGCGACGACGATCATGGTATAGTCGCGCAGTACCTTCATAAAGCCCGACGAGAGCACGAGAGCGATCCCAAAGCCGAGGACCGAGACGAAAGCAAGCGTTGCTCTCTGCATACGGGGATCCGAGACGAAGCCCTCCCCTGCCCCGTCGGAAACGGGACGCTCGATGCGCCTTGCATAAAGGAAGACGAAGAGATAGAGCAGCGCGTAGATCAAGACGAAGGAAAGGACGCGAAGCCACGCGCCCGAGAACATCGCAAGCCCTGCGAGCTCCTGGGCGACCCCGACCGTGAAGGGGTTGCAGATGCCTGCTGCAAAGCCGCATCCGGTTGCAAGCAGGCTTGCGGCAACCCCAACGAGGGGATCCCAGCCGAGCCGAAGCGAGAGCGCGACGACGATCGGAACGAGCGGAACGCACTCCTCAAAGGAGCCGATCATCGCGCCGAGCGCCATGAAAAAGAGCATCACGACCGCAAGCAGGCGGTAGCGCGAGGCGCCAAAGCGGCTTGCAAGCCCGCCGAGCATATAGCGAATGAGTCCGCACCTGTCAAGCGCGGTGAAGATGCCGCCGATCACGAGCAGAAAGGCGATAACGGCGATGATCGTTGTGCTTCCCTTTGCGCCGAGAACCAAAATCGGCGAGAGAAGCCACTTCCAAAAGGGAATGCCGCCGTCGGTATAGGTGAAGCCCGATTCGGTATCAATTACCTCGTTTCCGCTCTCATCGGTGATCCTTTGGTATTCCCCCGACGGCACGAGCAGCGTCAGAAGATAGGTCGCGATCATCAGGACCAGAATCACGGCGATGGCGGTTAAAAAGGACCTTACGCCAATATTCAGCCCCTTTTCGGGGGACGTAGTCTTGCTTTCGTTCATTTAAGCCTCTCTGATAACGTACTTGTAAAAATCAACGGCGGGGACGAGCGCCGAGACGTCGATATTCTCGTCAATGCCGTGAATACTCTCAAGCTGCTCATCGCTGACGCGAAAGGGGGTAAAGCGAAGGCAGACGTCCGACACGCGGCTCATATAGCGCGCATCGCTTGCCGCCGTCATCACGTAGGGAACGGTTCGAACCCCCTCGAAGGTTGCCGAAACGGCACGCCCGATCAAACGAAAGGCGTCGCTTCGATGATCGCTGATCGGCGAGGGAAAGCCGCTTTGCAGAACCTCACACTCAACGTCATAGCGCTTGGCAAGACGGCGAAGTGCCTCGATGCTCCCGTCCCTTCCCTGGTGGTGGGAGTAGCGCAGATTGCCGATCACCCACGCCTCGCTTGGGAGAACGTTTGGAGCGCCTGAGCCCGACGCCATCGTAAACGCCAGGGTGCTTTTCAGCATGGCTCCCGCCGCACCCGATACGGCAGGCATCACGCGCACGAGCAGAGGCGAAAAAAGGCGCGGATGCCCAAAAACGAAGCGGAGCGGTCCCCGCATCGTCGTCGAAAGCTCCCTGAGCATGGCACAAACGGTGGGCGAAAGCCTTGCCCGAAAGAGCTTTTTTCGCTCTGCCGCCGCCATGAATTTTCCAAGGCGGACGAGAGGGGTATCCTTCCCCGGGGTGGATGCATGCCCGCCCGAGGAGCGCGCAACGAAGCGCAGGTCCGCGTCCCCCTTCTCACCAACGCCGACGACGGCAAACTCGCCTTTCGCTCCCCCGATCGGCTCGGATAGAATCATCCCACCCTCGTCGAGGACAAAGGCAAAGCGAACTCCGCGCCTTGCAAGCTCCGCCGAGATGAGGTCTGCCCCCTCGCCTGTCGTTTCCTCTGTGCAGCTCGAGACGAAATAGATGTCTCGCGTGGGCACGAAGCCCGACTCTGCAAGCTCCTCTGCGGCGCGCAGCATGGCAAAAAGCCCGCTTTTGGTATCCAGCGTTCCTCTGCCGTAAAGCTTCCCCCCATCTACCGCAGCGGAAAATGGCGGATGGCGCCAGGCTCCAGATGCCTCGACGACGTCGTGATGGTTCATCAAAAGAATTGGCTCAGCCGAGGGATCGCTGCCGCGCCAAACGAGAAGCAGACTGCCGTTAAAATCCTCGCGTGAGGAAATCGAAAACAAACGCGGAAAAAGCCGCGCAAGGAGCGCATGAAATTCATAAAAAACGCCTCTGTCCGCACCTTCCCCCGATGAAACCGTTTCACAACGGATCATCTCCGACAGATCGCACACGTATTGCTCTTGCCGATGTTGCACTGAATTTCCGTCCTTCCCGCAGCGCCTGTCCGACGCGATGCCGTAATATATCATTTATACCACAAATTGAGCGCTTCGTCAATCCCATTTTCGCGTTTTGCGCTTTTCGGCCTCACGGAGCGGACAAAACGCAGAAAAAGCTCCCTCCGAAATCGGAGGGAGCTTTGCGGAAGCTAAATTACTCGATAACCGCGGGAGCTGCCTTCTGGAAGGTGATTGCAGTCGGGCAATACACAAGCCCGGGATCCGAGTAGTAGATTGCAAGATACTTTGCATCCTCGGGGATGTTGACCGGGTTGGTGTCTCTGCCGGCGCCCGAGACATCATGACGGTCGTTCTGCTCGCCCGCATAGGAGACGGGCTCACCCTTGGTGGGCATCTCGGTCAGGAACCAGAAAGCGGTCCAGCCGCCGTCAACCGTTCCGAGTGTCAGAACGATCTGATCAAAAACGGTACCCTCGATCTTGATGAAGACGATCATAGCGCCGTCCTCGTCGGTGTAGAGCTGCTCGGGGTTTCTCGAAACGGGAGGAATGGCACCCTCGACAGGAGCGAGCAGGTTCATCGGATACGAGAAGCTGTCGGCCGAATCGTCAAGCAGACCGGGATGAGTCAGCGGACCGCTATCTGCGCCGCCCTCGACAACGGGAACCTCAGTCCAGGTTACGCCGAGGTCGTAGGAAACCTCAAGGACGCCATCGTTGAGTCTGAATGTGGGGGTAGCACCGTCAGCACCGTCAGCACCGTTAGCGCCGTCTTCGCCGTCGTAGCCTGCGAAGCCCTGATCGCCCTTGTCACCCTTGTCACCCTTGGGTCCGGTTGCGGGAACACCGGTATCCTCTTCACCGATGAACCAGTTGCCGTTCTCGCCAATGGTAGGAGTCAGACCGTCCTTGCCGGCGGAGCAAGAGGTAAGTACTGCAAGCGACGACACGATCATAACGAGCGTCACGAGCGTTGCAAGAAGCTTTTTCATTTCTTTGTACCTTCTTCCTTTCAAATTTAGGTGTATACATTATGACACATAAAACATCTTTTGTCAATATGATTTCGGTTTTTTTGAGGCTTGCTCAAAAAAATCGTTTAAGATGCACAAAACATCGGTGGTTTTTTTGTTCACTTTGACGATTGCCCGTCTCCGTAATCATCCGCAGAAGCCGATCGCGCATTTTCTTTCAATTCTATATATATGATTTCGGAACCGCTCAACCTCCGCGCTCGAGAGGGCTCGAAGCCGACGCCAAGCTCGGCTGTGAATCTGCCTGCAAAAATCAACTTTTTTCGACTTCCCTGTTGACATTCATCGACCGATATGTTAAAATAACACCAGTTATACAATGAAACAGCCGAGAAGGAAGGGAGTCCGTTATGCCACCGAAGGCCAAGGTTACGGGAGAGGCGATCCTGCAGGGTGCCGTTCAACTGGTGCGAGAGAGAGGCGTCGAGTCGCTTAACGCAAGAGCGCTCGCCGCAGTGCTCGGATGCTCGACCCAACCGATCTTCTCCAACTACGAGAGCATGGAGGCTCTCTTCGAGGACGTTACGGGCGAGGCGTACCATCTCTACCAGGGAATCCTGAAGGAAGAGATTTCCTCGGGACGCTACTCCCCCTACAAGGCGAACGGCATGGCGTACATCCGTTTTGCAAGCGAGGAGAGGGCGCTTTTCAAGCTTTTGTTTGCCTCGGACCGTACCAAGGACGAGAAGGACTTTTTCGAGGAATGGGCGCCGCTTATCTCGATCATTCGAAAGAAAACAGGGCTGGGGGAAGCCGAGGCAGAGCTGTTTCACCTTGAGATGTGGGGCACCGTGCACGGCATTGCCTCGATGATCGCAAACTCGTATCTTACGCTCGACCGCGAGCGGATCAGCAGGATTCTGACCGACGTGTACGTCGGCGTGCGCGATCGGTTCGTTTCGGGGGATACCGAAATCTGAAGGTAAGAATTCCCCTTTTTTATCAAAAGGGGCTGAGTCACTAAAGATTCAGGCGTTATCATCGCTTTTGAGATTAAAAAAAGCAAAAACGCCGGATTCTTAGCGTGATGTCCTTAACGGACAAATCACGCTAAGTTATGATTGCCCTTGCGGGCAAGTTATGAGTTATGCGATGCTTCGCATCGTTATGATTGGCTTCGCCAAGTTTAAGATTACAAGGGCAATCATATCATAACGTTTGCGTAGCAAACTCATAACGGCGAGCGAAAGCGAGCCTCATAACTCCAAACTAAAACCAACAGAAAAAGAGAGAACATTTCGTTTTTTCCGATTTGTTCTCTCTTCTGTCGTTATAAGGGGTTGGGCTTAGCCCATAAAGTATTTGACCGGTCAAATGCGATGCTCGCGCTTAACGGTGCTTTTCAAATTCTCCGCTAAGAACATCACCCATACGCGCAGCACCTGTTTTCTTTGTTTTACGTTCGGTTATGCCGAAAGGAAGCAGTCCCTTTGCACGCCTTGTCAGCCCTCAATCGCCATCATCATATCAACTCGAATCGCGTGCCGTCCTCCCTCAAACTCGGCAGAAAGGAAGCTATCGAGGATATCGACGGCAAGGCAGGAGCCGATCACGCGCGCACCCATGCAGATGACGTTTGCATCGTTGTGGTTTCTCGTCAGGCGTGCGCTATAGGTATCCGAGCAGAGCGCCGCACGGATGCCGCGATGCTTGTTGGCGCACATACTCATACCGATGCCGGTTCCGCAAATGAGAACGCCGAAGCGCTCGTCGCTCTTCTCGGAAACCGCACTGCAGACCTTCTCGGCAAACTCGGGGTAATGGCAGGAGGCGGTGCTGTCGGTTCCCATATCCACCGTCTCATAGCCAAGCTCGGCAAGATGCGCCTTGAGCTCCTCCTTGAGCGGATAGCCGGCACTGTCTGCCCCGATGTAGATGGTTCTTTTCATAGTCGTTTCCTTTCCTTTTCTTTATCGTTCGTTTTTTGAAATCAACCGTTACGCCTCGACTCGTCCGCCTGTGCCTCGCGCAGATAGGTCGGCGAGAGCAGATCGGGGGAGACGGCAAGACCCATGGTGAGCATCCGCTCGCCGACACGTCCGACCGAGACCGCCGAATGCAAAACGAGCGAGGAGGGCAGCGCACCGAGTCTCACGCCATGTGCCAACAGATGAGGCTCGGCAACGTAAACCCCATCCCCGACAAGGAGAACCGTCTCCCCGGGATATCTCTCGCCGAGCTCTCGCGCAAGCGCCTCGGGGGAGATGGCGCGATCGGGCGTCAGGCGCACGAGCCGTCCGTCCTCTGCGCGAAACAAAGCGTTGTAGACCTCGCTGCGTCTGGCATCCATCACGGGACAGTAAAGCCCCTTTATCGGAAACAGATTCTCGGCAAGCGCCTCGGTCGTTGAAACCGGGGCGGCGAGCAGCTTCTGCCCGAAGCCAAGTCCCTTTCCGAGGGCAACGCCGACGCGAACCCCCGTGAAGGAGCCGGGACCGACCGCGACCGAAAGAAGGTCGAGCATCGAAACGTCAACCCCCGCCGCACGCATGGTCGCCTCGACAAGCGGCATCAGAACCTCGCTTCCGCTTCTCGCCGCCGCGGCGCGCGCCTCGGCAAGCACCTCGCCGTCCCTTAAAACTGCCGTTGCAACCTCTTTTGCCGTCGTATCAATCGCAAGCGTCGTCATGAAATCTCTCCTCTCCAGAGCCTCACGCGCCGTCCCGTTGCCTCATCGGTTCTCTCCAGGCGAACACGGAATGCGTCGCGTGCAATCACGCCCGGCAAAAGCTCGCTCCATTCAATCACAAGCAACGCACGGCGCGAAAGATAATCGTCAAAGCCGATCGAGGCGAGATCGTCCTCATCGGCAAGTCGGTAGAAATCAAAATGGAAGATCGGAAGCTCTCCTCGGTATTCGTTGACTACCGTATAAGTCGGGCTTTTTGTTCGCATCACACCAAATTCGGCGCAAACCTCCGATGCCAGCGTTGTTTTTCCGACACCCATTTCCCCATCAAGGCAGACTGTGACCGTTTTTTGAGTCATCAGCGCACGCCGCAGATGTCCTGCAATCTCCCGACCGAGCTCACGCATCTCGTCAAGCGAGGCGACTGTGCGGTCAATCATGGCCGTCATGGATATCTCCTTTCGGAAGTTCTCCGAGCGTATCGGATAAATAAGCATCTGCCCCCGCACCGAGCAGGAAGGTGAGCGCCGACTTGAGCTCGTCCCTTTTTTCAGCAAGTCTTTTTGCCGAGGTCGGCACGCGGTAGGCGCGGAGCAGCGTATTCTTCGGCGTATCGTCGGGATCGACGAGCTCGGTCGCATCCGCATGATAGCCCGATGCCTCAAGATACAGACAGCGGAGCGCGTCGGTTGCCGCCTCGGCAAGCTTTCCACGGAGCTTCGGGCGGCGGAGCAGGAAGGTGAGCGGCGAATCCTTTTGCTGTGCGAGGCTCTCCCCAAGCCTTCTGTGACAGCAGGGGGTAGAAAGAATAACGCCCGCGCCAAGCTCCACGGCACTTCGGAGCACGATATCGGTTGCCACGTCGCAGGCGTGCAGCGAGACGACAAGATCGGGGCGTCTGTCCCTTCCAAGCGTGCGGACGTCCCCCGAAAGGAAGCGCATACCAAGCAGCTCCCCGTCCTCGACGGTCTCCCCAAAGCCACACTGCAGGGCGATTTTGCGGCAGTCTGCCATCACGTCGTCCTTCAGGTCCATTCCAAGCAGAAAAACGCGGCGCGATCTTACCGCCGTGAGGTAGTGATAAAGCGCAAAGGAAAGATAACTCTTTCCGCAGCAAAGATCGTAGACCAAAAGCGAGGAGTCCCCCGTCGGAAGCCTGTCGAAAATCTCCGAAACGTACTCGAGAAAGCGGTTGATCTGGCGAAACTTCGCTTGCCGTTTATCGTGCACTCTGCCGCTTGCATCCGAAATCCCGAGCGCATACAGAAAGGCCTCGTTTCCGCTGAGAATGCGCTTTGGCTCCTTCTCAAGCGGCGAGAGCGACGAAAGGAAGGGCTCGCTCGGCTCGGCAAGTCTTGCGCGAAGCTGCTTTTCGCCTCGCAGCGTTTCGCTTCCGCGTGCCGAGCGGAGAAGCGAGATGTCTCCAAAAGAGCTCAGAAGATCAATCTGCCCGTATCGGTTCATCAAAAGCGGAAGCTCGGCTTCCAGCTCCTGCGGTGACAGCGCGAATTGGCGCACGCGCCCCGTCGGATAGGACTCCTCGAAAAACAGCACGCACCGACCGCGGCGAAGGGTCAGCCTTGCCGTAATTTTTTTCGGCGACTCGGAATCCTTTTTCAGAGGCTTTGACAGAACGAGACGGCGCAGGGATTCGCGCTCCGCCGTCTCACGCGCGAGCTCGGCAAAAAGCTCCGACGGCGAGCGGCTCACTCCTTTTCCTCCCTACCGTCGGTTTCGGGAGCAATCTTTGAGGATCTGCGGAAGGAGAATTTCGACTCCTTACCGTTCCAAAGACGTCGAATATTCTCGCGGTGGCAATAGATGACGAGAAAGGCAATCGCAAAGCTGAACACCGTCATGTGCAGCGGAACGCCTGCCAGCTCCACGCCGTCAATCTCAACGACCACCGCAGTTTGCAAAAGCGGAGGGAGAAAAACGGGGAACAGCCCCGCTGCGGCGCAGGACGAAAGCGAAACATACCTCGTCAAAAGGAAAATGCCGACGAAAACAACGAGCAGGAGCAGCAGCACCCAAGGGCAGAGCAGACCCACCGCAACGGCGCTGCAAAGCACGCCCTTGCCCCCCCGAAAGCCGTAAAAGAACGGCCAGATATGCCCGATCACGCAGGCGACAGCAGCAATATAGCCGCCGAAGCCGAGCGAAAAGCCGTTTTGATAGCTGAGTCCGATCAAAAATCCGCCAAAACAGACCGAAAGCACCGCCTTGAGTGCATCACCGAGCAGCGTCGGCAGAGCGCCCTTTACACCGTACACGCGGTACGTATTCGTCAATCCCGCATTACGGCTTCCGTGCCGCCGCACGTCGTCGCGGAAAAGCAGGCGCGACACGAGCACCGCCGAGTTGACGCTTCCAAGAAAATATGGAACAACAGCGCAAAGCAAAACAGCCGCAATCTGCAAAATTTGCCAAGCCGCCCCCGCATCTGCAAGACCGAGAGCGTTTTTCAGCACGGGAAGAATTCCGTTTCCGAATATCATCATATTGTGATCCTTTCAAAGAGGCGATATACCTGCTCCGTTCAGTATACCACATTTTTCGGCATCTGTCAATCGTATGAAGGCATCCGACCGCGCTTTTTCTCGCAGCGAAGGGGCAGGAAAAAGGGCGAGAGGTATTGCAATCACCGATGATCCGTGCTATAATGAAAATTGGAACAAAAGGGGAAGTATCCCGAATAAAGGAGAACGACCGATGAACGAAAATGAACGCACCCGTGCTATCCGAGGTCTGCGCGAGCGGATCTCCTGCTTCCGTGACGAAGAATTCGGTCCCTACATCACCGAGTGCTTCGAGGACGGCAGAAGAAGCTATGCACCGCCGACGCGCACACCCGACCGACTGCCGCATCCGCGCCTGATGATCACGCAAAAGATGCTTCCGAAAATCAAAAAAGCCTTCCAAAACCCCGAGTGCAGTCACGCGGTCAGCGAATACCGTACGTTGCTTGACGAGCCGACCGACGGCGTTCTGCCTCCCGCATATATGCACGAGGACGATCGGCGCGGAGTGCACAACTTCGACTACCGTACCCTTGCCGTCATGGAAGCGCGGGCGCTCGAGTATCTCCTGTCGGGGGATCCGTATTACGGATACCGCGCGATTCTCGGAATGCTGAATTATCTGACGACTCTTGACATCAAATGGATTGCCAGCGATCAATGCCGCGAGTTCGGCATCACGATGTACACCGCCGCGCTCGTTTACGATTGGTGCTACGATCTGCTCGGCGACGACGAAAAGCGGCGACTCACCCTCGGCGTTGAGCATATTCTCTGCCGCGGTGTCACGGAGGACACCGTCCACGCTACCTACGGCGGAGTGAAGATGGAAATGGGCTTCCCTCCGAGCAAGAACGGCTGTGTCACGGGGCACGGCTCGGAGATGCAGCTGCTGCGCGACTATCTTGCCTATTCGATTGCGATCTATGACGAGCATCCCGGCTGGTGGAACTACGTGGGAGCGCGCTTTGAAAACGAGTATCTCCCCGTACGCCGCGAGTTTTACAAGGCGGGAATGTATCCGCAGGGCATGAGCTGCTACGGCCCCTACCGCTTTATTGCCGATCTCTGGTCGGCTTGGATCCTCAAGACCCTTTACGGCGAAAACCCCTATCCCGAAGCCGATATGGCAAGGGTTGCGCGCAGTATGCTTGCAAACGAAACGGCAGACGGCGGCATGTTCGCCTCGGGTGACGGCACGAATGCACGCCTGGCGCATTTTATGAGTCCCTGCATGGTGTTTTCCTCCTACCTCTTTAACGATCCGACGGCACGTGCCGCCGCCTTTTACCTCAAGGCGGGAACGACCGAGTTCGTTTACCGCTATATCGGCGTCACGCCGACAACCCTTCTGCTTGCCTCGATGGGCGACATCCGATGTGCCGGGGATCGGCACGAGGGACTTCCCTATCTCCATGAAAACCGAGGCTATCTGAATCAGTATATCCTTCGAAACGGTTGGAGCGACGATGCCGCCGTCGTGCTTATGAAGGGGGGCGGACGTACAACCGCCAACCACGATCACGCAAACGCAGGCTCCTTTCAGATCTGGTATAAGGGATGTCTGACGGGTGACACCGGCGTTTACTCGGGCTACAACTCGGTGCATCACGCCTTTTTCCACTCGGCCTCGATCGCGCATAACACACTCCTGGTTTTCAACCCCGCCTATCACGACAAAGAGCAGATCCTCGACGAAACGGGTCGGGAAACGAACCGAAACCGTTTTCGGTACTCGGGCGGTCAAAGACGTCCGGGCGAGGCGCAGTCGCTTGAGGAATGGATGGGCGACGACTACCGAACCGCGAACACGACCGTGATGCAGTCGGACGGCGCCGAGCATCCGAGCTACGCCTATCTTTCGACCGATATCACGCCTGCTTACGAGAGCGATACGGTTGCCTTTGCGGGGCGCGCGATGCTCGCAGGCTACCGCACCGATCAAAGCACTCCGCTCGTCTTTTTCGTGTGTGACCGCATCGAATCGACCGATCCGAGCTTCCGCAAGAGCTTTCTGCTCCAGGTACCGGGAGACGAGGCGCCGATCTGCTCAAAGAAAAGCGCCACGCTTTTCCGTAACGGCGCAAGGCTCTCGCTCAGCGTCCTTTGCGATGCCGAGCTCGAGGCGATCGGCGGCGGCAGAGGAAAGAATTTCCTGATCAACGGCGTTCAGTGTGCACCGCCCGAGGGACGCGACTACAGCCAAAGCTGGGGACGGCTTGAGATCTCAACCGAGGGAACGCGCGAATCGGTGCTTCTGCACGCGGTCACGGTCGGAGACCGCGACAAGGATGCTCCGATTGCGACGGCTCTTGACTGCAAGGGTCCCTTCGTCGGGGGTCTTGCGGCGGGGGTTGCGGCGATCTTTTGCACCGATCGTACCGCAACCGACAAGAAGTTCTCCTTCACGCTTCCCACCGACGCCAACGTTTACCTTGCGGGACTCGCGCCGGGAGAATGGTGCTTGGAAAAGGACGGACAGCCCTTTGCCTCGGGCACCGTTGCAGAAGGGCAGGAGCTTCTTACGCTTTCTCTTCCTGCGGCAGGCTTTACCGTACGAAAAAAAGCAGAGCAATAAAAAAAGGGATCGCCGAGCGGTGCAAAGCCGCTCGGCGATCCTTTATTCAACGGAAAAAGAGTCTGTAATCGTATCCCACGCTCTCGACCGTCAGAGGATCGGTAAGCTCGCTGTCATAGCTTACCCTTGCCGACGCGATCTCGTCCCCAAGGGTCTTGGCGTAGAAGTAGTCCGCCGCCCTTGCCGAAAGGTCGTGGAAGAAATCCTCGTTCGAGGGATTTTCATAGGGGCGCTCCGTGGTTCCCGTGACGTACACGATGAGGCTTCGGTCGCCTGCATTGTAAACGCGGTAGCTGTTCACGTCCTGGGCGAGGATTCCCGAAACGACGTCGTCCGCCGCATCGGGAAGAGACTCGGAGAAATGCTCGGAGAAGCCCGAGGAATCCGAGAAGAAATAGCCGTCGGTATACAGCGCGCGGTGGATATCCTCGTTTTCGACCTCGTAAAGCGCCTCGAAGCTCTCAAGGCTGCCGTCGGCATCAAGCGCCGAAAGGATCCGCTCGATCTTTGCCCGCGCCGCCGCCTTTTCCTCATCGGTCATCGGAAAGAGCTTGTTGCTTCCGTCGGAATTCTGAATGAAATCGCCCTCGTCGTCGGTTTTGTAGTAGTTTGCGGTACGCACCTCAAGAATCAGAGCGCGGGTATACGCCTGCTCGTAATAATGCTCGATCTGCTCGTCACTCAAGGCCGATCCGTCCTCACCCGTCATCACCACGCGCAGAACCTCGTTCTGGTAGGCGTAGAGCATCGCCTCGCACATGGCGCTGTAGGAAAAGCCGTACCGCTTTGCAACCCGATCGTACGCCGAGCGAGAGGTCAGGTCGTACTGAAGCAGCGCCTCGGCACGGCTTTTCAGCATCTCGCGCTCACTCTCGGTCAGCTTCCCCCCGATCGACTCGTAAAGCTCGGCGGAAACGAGCATCTGCACCATATATGCGTGGGTCTGCTTGCGGCAGGCCTCGGCGTGCGTGACTCCGTCCCCGGTGTCCGACGCCCAGAAGGCAGGCGAATCGTCGCCGCCGTTCTTTGCAAGATAGGTGTATTTTCCATACGAAAGCCAATAGGAATACAGCTCCTCTCCGACCTCGCGGGAATTGACGCGCATAACGGTCCTTCCGCCGCCGAAAACGAGGACCAAAACCGTCACGAGAACGGCAACGGCAAGCACCGCCGCCGTTGAGACGGCGATCAGGAGCTTCATGCGCGAGGACGCTCCCCAAGCCCTCTTATCCTTGGTTTTCTTTTTCGTTTTTCCCATGTTGATCCCCTCCGAGCTCTTTTTGGTAGCGTTCATAGCAAAGCAGAACGTCAAGCGCCCTCTGTGCCGAGTCCTCCGTGCGCGCAAGACGCATCGTCACGCCGATGCCGCCGCTGGCAGGGGCATCCTTGCTCTTTTTCGACGACGGATGCACGCCCCCGAAGCGCAGGCCCGGGAACTCCGTGAACACCATCGCCCAAATGCTGATATCACTTTCACCGCCGATGAATCGGATCTCACGCTTTGAGACCGAGAGACGGTCGCGGTCGTCCGCATCCCCGACGCTCGACTCAACCCTCGCAATGCGCGCACGCGAGGCGAGCGCACGGACGAGCGAAAGCCGAAGCAGTCTGCACGTCTCGGGGGGCGGCGCGCCGAAGCGGTCGCAAAGCTCCGCCTCAACGTCGGCAAGATCCTGCTCACCGAGAATCAAGGAGATTTTCTTATACATCTCCATGCGCTGTGCCGAGCTTGCAACGTAGGATACGGGGATATGCGCCGACTCCCTGAAATCGACCACCGACTCGAAGGGCGGCAGAGCGCTCTCCCCCTTCTCCTCAAGGATCGCCTCGTTCAGCAGACGGATATAAAGATCGTATCCGACGGCGTCAATGTGCCCGTGCTGCTCGGCGCCGAGCAGGTTCCCCGCACCCCGAATCTCAAGGTCGCGAAGCGCAATCTTAAAGCCCGCGCCGAACTCGGCATACTCGCGGATGGCGGAAAGGCGCTTGGATGCGATCGGCGTCAGCTCCTTACCGCGGCGGAAGGTGAAATAGGCATAGGCGTGCCGTCCCGAGCGCCCGACACGGCCTCTGATCTGATGCAGCTGGGCAAGCCCGAGACGGTCGGCGTTTTCGATGATCAGGGTATTGGCATTCGGGAGATCGACTCCCGTCTCGATGATCGTCGTACAAACGAGGACGTCGATCTCGCCGCGCACCAGAGCCTGCCAGATATCCTCAAGCTCGTCGTGATCCATCTTCCCGTGGGCAAGCGCCACGCGCGCATCGGGAAGCGCCCGAAGCACCCGTCCCGCGACGAGGTCGATATCCTCAACGCGGTTATAGAGGTAGAGCACCTGTCCCCCGCGGGCAAGCTCGCGGCGCATCGCCTCGGCAATCACGAAGTCGTCGTGCTCCAAAACGTAGGTCTGCACCGGAAAGCGGTCGCTCGGCGCTTCGTCGAGAATCGACATATCGCGGATGCCGCTCATCGCCATGTTGAGGGTTCGCGGAATCGGCGTTGCCGTCAGGGTCAGGCAGTCAACGTCCCTTGCAAGGCGCTTGAGCTTCTCCTTTTGGGAAACACCGAAACGCTGCTCCTCGTCAACGACGAGAAGCCCGAGGTCGCGGAACTCCACCGAACTGCCGAGCAGCTTATGCGTTCCGACGATAAGATCAATCTCGCCGCGGCGAAGCCGACGGAGAATCGACGCCTGCTCCTTTGGCGTACGGAAGCGCGAAAGCATCTCGACCGTGACGGGGAAGCCGCGCATACGCGAGAGCGCGGTCTGGTAATGTTGCAAAGCAAGAATCGTCGTCGGAACGAGGATTGCCGCCTGCTTACCCGAGACGATCGCCTTGAAGGCGGCTCGCAGAGCCACCTCGGTCTTCCCGAAGCCGACGTCACCGCAGAGCAGGCGGTCCATCGGCACGGGGCGCATCATATCCCCGAGAATCTCGCGGATAGCAAGCGCCTGCGCCTCGGTTTCCTCAAAGGGGAAGGCGGCGGCAAACTGCTCCTCGAGATCACTGTCCGAAAGGCAGGCAAAGCCCGGGCGGCGGCTTCGCTCGGCGTAGAGCGCAATCAGCTCGCGCGCGATCTCCTTTGCCGCCGATTTGGCGCGGGATTTCTGCTTTTGCCAATCGGTTCCGCCGAGCTTTGAGAGCTTGACGGTTCCGTCCTCGGCGCGTGCACCGATATATTTGGAGATCAGCTCCAGGCGGTCGGCAGGCAGAAAGAGCTTATCGACCCCCGCGTAACGAATATTGATATAATCACGGGAGACCCCGTCCACCGTCATCGTCGTGATTCCCTCAAAGATACCGATTCCGTGCGTTGCGTGTACGACGTAATCGCCCTCGGAGAGATCCGCATAGGAAAGCAAATGCTTGCCCTTCGGCACGCGGCGCTCGCGGCGGCGAAGGCGCTTCTGTGCCGCCTGCCGCATCTCATCGGTAGCGGTCGTAAGCACCGCAATTCGGGCGTTGAGCAGCTCGTACCCCGCGCAAATCTGTCCCACACCGACAAGGATCTGCCCGGGAGCAAGCAGCTCGGGAGTGAGCGTGGCGCTCTCGGGAAGCCTTACCGCCTCGTGGCCGTGCTCGGCGAGTCTTCGGACAAGCGACTCGGCCTCCCCCTCGGTTTCGCTCAAAATGAGCACGCGGTATTTTCCGCTTCGGTAGGCGGAAAGCTCCTCGCAGAGCAGCTCAATGCGCGAGGCGTAGGAAACGGTCCTTCGGCATCGGAAGCCAAAGAGCCCTGCCGCACGAGGCACCGAGATGCCGCCAGAGAAGGTGTTGACGTGAATCGAAAGGCGCCCGTCAAGGCAGGCGTCGGGCCAAAGCTCGGCGTTGTGATACTGCGTGATGCGCTCGGGAAAAAGCCGAGCGGACACGATCCCCTCGACCGCCTCCTCGAGAAGGCGCACCTTGGCGTCGAGATGCTCTCTGAGCTCGGTCGTTCCGAGCAAAAGAACCGGGGTCGTACGCCGAGGCAAAAAGGAAAAGAGCGTTCCCGCCTCGGGATAAACGGCACGGATATACTTATCGAGAAAAGAAAGCTCGCGCCCCGACTCGATGGCGGCAAGCTCCGCCCGAAGCGTCTCGGCAACCTCGGCATCCGCCTTTTTCTCGGCGGCGCGGATCAGCTTTCCGAGACGGGAGAGCGCCTCGACGTCGCAAAGGACCTCGCGCGCGGGGAGCAGAATCGGCGGCGCACACTCGCCGACCGTTCTCTGCGTGATCGGATCAAAGGCGGTCGTTCGGTCAAGCTCGTCGCCGAAATAATCGAGGCGGATCGGCATCTCGCCGCCCGACGGAAAGAAATCGACGATTCCGCCGCGAGCCGCAAACTGCCCCACGCTCTCGACGGCGTCAACCCGCGTGTAGCCAAGCATGAGCAAGCGCGAGATGAGCTCCCCCGGACCGAGCGACGCGGCATCTGCCGAAAGCGCAAGAAGCCGCTCGGGAGGCATGGTCGGCAAAAGCGCCGCATAGGGCGTAGAGACAACGGCGTCAAGCTCGCCCGAGAGGAAGCGATACAACACCGAAAGCCTCTCACGCTCAACGTCGTGGGAGGCAGAGGATTCAAAAAAGCAGAATTCGCGGCTTGGGTAGAATGCCGCGCGAAGCCCCGCGTCGGCAAGCACCTCGCACAGACGGGATGCTTCGGACTCGGCTCGCACCAGAACGAGCGTGGGGCAGCAGGCTTCCCTGACGGTCTCAACGGTAAAGGCGTCAATGGCTCCGCCCGAGAGCCCGTTGACGACGATCGGCAGGGGAGAGCTTGACTTCAGCTGCTCGTTGAGCGTGATCATCGCGCCGCGGAATTCGCGATCAAGCCGAATTGGTAAGGTTAATTCTTTCATGTGATCCTTTAACTCGAATAACGCGACATGGCATCGTCAATTCCGCCCGAAACGACGAGCTTCGCCGTCTCGATCATATCGGCGTGCCGCTTTCGAACGGCGTCAAGATCGGCATCGGGAAGCCTTGAGAGCACCCAATCGGCAAGATCCCAACCGAGCGGCTTTTGCCCGACCCCGATCTTCACGCGCGGAAAATCGCTCGATCCGAGATGCGCGACGATGCTCCGAAGACCGTTATGCCCACCGTGCGAGCCCGCGCGGCGGATACGGATCCGCCCCGGCTCGAAGGAGATATCGTCGCAGAACACGAGGACGTTTTCGGGGGCGATCCCGTAAAAGCGAGCCGCATCGGCAACCGCCTCGCCGGAGTTGTTCATATAGGTTTGCGGAAGCATGAGCAGCGCCCGCACGCCGCAAAGGGTTGCCTCGGCGGTCAGAGCCGAGTGCTTCGGGCGCTCAAGGCGAACACCGAGCGCCTCGGCAAGCGCGGTAACGGCATCAAAGCCGACGTTGTGCCTCGTTTTGACGTACTCCCGACCGGGATTGCCGAGTCCGACGATGAGATGGGTGACGGGCAAGGCAGCCGTCTCGGCTCCGCTCCCGATTTTGCGAAACAGCTCAAAAATATCAGCCAAGGCTCGTGCCGTCCTTTCGGTACTGCGGCGCGCTCTCGAGATCCGCGAGCCACGCGCTTGCCGCGGCATCGCTCGGCATTGCGAACGCCGCTCTCGGAGAGAAGGAGAGCGAGCCGACGGAGGGACCGTCGGGCAGACAGGAGCGCTTAAACTGTTGGGAGAAAAAGCGCCGTATGAATACGCCAAGCCAAGCGCGGACCGTCTCATACGAATACTCGTCGGCAAACGCCGCCGTCGCCATGCGAAGCACCTTATGCGGCAGAAAGCCGTGATGCACGAGGTGGTAGAGGAAAAAGTCGTGTAGCTCGTAGGGACCGACGATGCCCTCGGTGCACTGCGCGATCTCGCCGTCCCTTGGCGGAAGGAGCTCGGGGCTGACGGGAGTCGCAAGCACGTCGCGCAAGATAGCCGCCGCCTCACCTCTGCCGTCGCCATCAAAATCGTCGGCAACCGTCGAAACGATATGGCGAAGCAGCGTTTTGGGAACCGAGGCGTTGACGCCGTACATCGACATATGATCGCCGTTATAGGTCGCCCAGCCGAGCGCAAGCTCCGAGAGATCGCCGGTTCCGACAACGAGTCCCCCCTCGGCGTTGGCAAGATCCATCAGAACCTGCGTCCGCTCTCTTGCCTGCGCGTTCTCGTATACGACGTCGGTCACGGTAGGATCGTGCCCGATATCGGCAAAGTGAGAAAGCACCGATTCGCGGATATCAATCACCGAAAGCCGCGCCCCCAGCGCCTCGGAGAGTCTCCGGGCGTTGCTTTTCGTGCGGTCAGTCGTTCCAAAGCACGGCATGGTTACGGCGTGTACCGCATCCGAGGGCATACCGCAAAGTGCGGCGGCACGCGAGGCAACGAGCAAGGCGAGGGTGGAATCGAGCCCTCCCGAAACGCCGAGCACGAGACTTTTCGCGCGTGCGCGCACAGCTCGGAGAGCAAGCCCGTGCGACTGGATCGTGAGAATCTCTCGAGCGCGGTCGGGGATCCGACTCTCATCCTCCGGAAGGAAGGGGTTTTTGGCAGGCGGCGCGGAGAGCGCCGTTTCCCGAAGGGGAAGCGAAAAGAAAACGCTCTCACAATGCGCCTCGTCGGGAGTACGGTACTGCCCGTCATCCCCGCGCGAGGCAAGCACTGCCGCAAGGTCCGGCGTCGCAACCGTCAGGGAATCGGCCGAAAAGGGCGCTCCCTCGGCGAGAAGCCTTCCGCACGAGGCGATCATGCGATGCCCCGAAAAAACGAAATCGGTTCCGCTCTCGCCCTCCCCCGCGCCCGCATAGACGAGGGCGGCGCGCATACGCCGGGTAAGCTCGAGCGTTCGAGACAGTCTCCCTTCCCTTGCACCGACAAGCTCGGGCTCTGCCGAGGGGGAAACGACGAGGGTTGCTCCGTCAAGCGCCGCTTCCTCGCCGAAGGGATGGCTCAGACGGTCAAAGGCGTTGACACCGATCACAAGCTCGGGCATCTGCTCTGCCCGAAGAAGCTGATAGGTTCCGAGCGGCACGTCGCTTTGTCCGGCAAGCGAAACGGAAGCTGTCCCATCGATGCAGTCGTCAAGCGGAAAGAGCGCAAGAAGCTCACCGCCGAGAGTGGCGGCGGTTACGGCAATCACCTTAGCACCGAAGCGAATCGGAAGTCCGACAAAGGAAAGCAGAGCAAGCGATGCCGTCTCACGAAGATACTCGGAAAGCGCCGCCTCACATGCCGAAAAAAGCGCCGGCATCGACAGAAGATCTCCAAGCTCCGAACCGGAGATCGAGAGCCGAGGTGTAACGAGCACCGATACGCCCAACTTCTCTGCCTCCTTCGCTGCGGCGATCAGCGCGACGATATTGGCGGCAGGGTCGGCGGGGGTGAGCCGCGGCGAGGCGGCGGCAACCCGAAGGAATCCGTCTTTCATGATACCTGTCCTTTCAAAACGTGCTTCAGTCGCGGATGAGGATCAGGTCCTCGGCGTACGGAAGCGCAGCAATGGCGTCACATAGGGTATGCCACTCGGCAAGCTTGTGAGAGCGGCGCGCGTAGTAAATATTGATCAAAACCTCGTAATTCAGCGTTACGGTACGCATCTGATGATAGCTTGAGGGCAAAAGCTGAATCATATCGTGCCAATGAGAGGACTCCTTGGTCTCAAGGTATCTCTCTCTCGCTCCCTCGAGATATTCGATCAGGGAGTCAAGCACCGCAAGCGCCCCCTCGCTCATGCGGTCGCAGGAGAAATCCTCGCGCGTAAAGGGCTTCGCCGAGATCTTATGCATCGTGCTGGTCGAATTGGCAACGGTTCCGACCTTATAGGTGTCAAACTCCTTCCACCAATAAAGCGGCGCCGTGATATCCATCGAAACCATGATCTGCCTCAGATACTTTCTGTGATCCGATCCCGCACGGGCAAGACGGCGCGCCAGAGAGCGATCGTTCTCCCCGAGAACGAAGCTGCCGTTTGGCTCGGTTCGGCTGTCCATACGGTCCCAGCTGTTCAAGGGGTTGCGCGCTCCGCGAATGGCGTTTTCAAAGTTCATGACCGAGATTCTTTCGACCTTCAGCATGACGATTCCTCCGTATCGGCTTAAAATAAATGATACTATATCTATTGTATTATAGCACCCGCGCACGCGAATTGTCAAGAGGGAGTCGGCGACTCGTTCCGTGCCGCGTGAGAACCCGAAAAAAAGGAGAGCCTCGCAATCGTCCGCGAGGCTCTCCTGTCCGACGAAAACGCCGTTTTCGGGAGCGAAAAAACAAGATCAAAGGATGAACGAGAGTGCTCCGACGACGCCGTAGGCGGCAAGGCTCATCAGAAGCCCCGCGACGAGCACGCCGGCGAAAACAGCAAAAAAGGACGCGATGCGGTTCATGCGAAAGAGCGCCGCAACGAGCGAGCCCGACCAAGCCCCCGTTCCGGGAAGCGGAATCGCAACGAAAAGGAAAAGCCCGACGAGCGCCCCCCAGTTCAGAGGCGTCTTCCCGTTCTGCTCGGCAAGGACGGTCTCCCCTTCCCCCTCGGTCTCCTTGACGATGCGCCGTCTGCCGTCAAGCGCCTTTCTCTCAAGCCAACCGACGAGTCTCGGGAAAATCGACCTTCTCTTCATGAATTCCAAGACGTAGCGGATCAGAAGAAGGATAAAGGGAACGGGGATGACATTTGCAATCACACAAACGATATATGACGGAACAATAGGAAGCCCCGTCGCCGCAGTATAAATGATCGCGCCGCGAAGCTCAATCAGCGGAACCATCGAGATGAGAAAAGCCACTATAAAATTCATTTCTTATGCTCCTTTCGGATGCTCGGGCTTATTGTACCCGATTTTGCTGTTTTTGTCAAGCAAGCGGTCGAAGGGCACTCGCAAAACAGAAAGGTCAATGCAGAAAACGCGGTTTTTCACGCCCGCCCCTTTTTCGATTCAATCGGCAACGACGACAGAAATGCCGTCGGGAATGGCGGTAATGCTCGGGCGTTCGCAGCCGAGCAGCTCCTTTGCAAGCGTGAGCGCCTCGTCAAGACTCCTTGCGGGGATCATGTGCATCTCTCTTACCAGTTCGTCGGGCGCTTCGGAAATGAAGATCACGCGGGCGCGGCGTAGAATGCGAAGAAGAATTTGCAGCTGCCACTGATCGGGGATGGTCTCGCCGCGGGAGCGCCGAAGGATCGCCCGCATCGTCTTTTCCCCATCGGGCTCATCCGCAAGCTGACGGTAGAGCTCCTCTCCGCCGTGCCCGTCGGTAGCAGAAGCAAGCATGATGATGACGCCCCCCTCGCGAACGGTTGCCTCGGCGGCAGTCATGCCCTTGATCGACTGATAGATATTCTGGTCGAGCGGATATCCACCGTTGGTCGTTACCACAATGTCGGCAAAAATCGGCTTGGCACGGCAAAGCCCCGACAAAAAGGCACAGCCTGCCGCATGTGCAGCCTCGGGCTCGCCCGCCACGGCGTAAATCGCTTCCTTGTTCTCGTTGATGACAACGTTGACAATGTAGGCAAGGCGTGCACGCTTGGCAGCCCAAAGCATATCCTCGTGGATGGGGTTTTTATCGAGAATGCCCGTTCTCGATCTCGGATGCGCGATAAATTCGCTGCAATGGTTGGCAAGAACCGTCTCTCTTGCCGCGACCCCGGGAAGCACGCTCTTCCTTCCGCCCGAGAAGCCCGCGAAGAAATGCGGCTCGATAAAGCCCTCTGCCAAAAGCAGATCCGCCTCGGCGGCAAGGCGGTTGACGAGAAGCTCTCCGCCCGACGGGAGCCGTCCGAGCGAGACCATTGATTTTGCATCGGTCGAGTCGTGAATCACGATCCGCTCGTTTCTTACGATCTCCTCGCCGAACTTTGCAATCAGCTCCGACTCGGTCGTTTCCCTATGGCAGCCGGTCGCAATCAGGATCGTGATCTCGGCGTCGGGATTCGCTTCCCTGATCTCCCGCAGCATCGGGGGAATGATTGCCTTGCTCGGCACGGGACGGGTATGGTCGCTTGCGATGATGACGATTCTCCTCTTCCTTGCGGCAAGCGCCGAAAGCGAGGGCGAGCCGATGGGATGCGCCATTGCCTCACGAACGAGCTCGACTCCGAAAAGGCTCGGGGTGTACTCGCCGTGCGACGAGGTCAGCACCCCCACCAGATTCTCATTCTTGAAATCGTAGGCAATTCTTCCTTTTCCGTAGGGAAACTCCAAAGCAGTCTGCATAGTCGCGATTCTCCTTTATTTCATCTTTCGTTTCATTCATTCTGTTTTATCCTCGACCGAGAATTCAGCCGAAGGTCTCTGCCGCCGCAACGACTCTGAGGCGGCATGGGTCGATGCGGTCGCGGCCGTATGCATCGAAGAACAGATCTCGGTAGACATCGGTTCCGAGATTGAAGGCAAGGGTCCAGGCACCCCAAAACAGATCGACGTGCCGATCTCCGACACCGCCGCATCCGACGTCAATAAAGCCCGACAGACGAAAATCCCGAAGCAAAATATTCGGCAGACAAAAATCGCCATGCAAAAGCACCTCGTTTTGAAGGCGTCCCCCCTCGCTTGCGAGAAGCTCCCACGCTGCCTCGGGCGTTTCCATACCGTAGCCCACGAGAAAGCTCGCGTCGAAGCACCCTCTCCGATGATTCTCCTCGGCACGTGCAAGATACGCGGCGGTATGATCTTGAATCGGGCAGTCTGTATAATCGCTCTCGTGCAGGGCACGGAGCGTCTCTCCGAGCAGAGCGGCAAGGCGACGGGGCTCGGCGAGGTAGCGCGGATCGGTGCAGTCCTCGCCTGTGACTCTCTCGGTCAACAGATAATCGGCCTCGCCGTCCGAGACGTAACAGAGCACGGCGGCACCAAGTCCCTTTTTTGCAAAGTACGCCGACATCTCCGTCTCGCTTTTCAAGGCGCCGAGAGTGCCGCGCTTCAGATAATAGCCCTGTCCGACGTCGAGCAGCCAAACGCGCGCTTCGGGAGAAGAGGAGCTGTCGTAAAGGTTGGCGCCCTTCAGGTACGGCAGGATTTCCTCGGGCAGAGAAAAGGGGATTCTCTCAATTCTCGTTCGCTTCACACGCAAGCCTCCTTCCCCGTTTTGCGCGCGTCAGGTGGCGCAGCGAAAGGACGTTGCAAAACGCCGCAAAGCCAGCGATGATCACAACGAGGATGCCGAGCGCATAGGTGGCAAACTCATAGTATCCGCCGAGGATCGCGTCGAGTACGACCACAAACCCCACCGAAACAAAAAGAAAATCAAAGACCGTACAGATTGCGACCAAAGCCCTGCTCTGCTTTTTCACCGAGATCAAGCGAAGCGAAAAGGGGATGAGCGACAGGACGGCAAAGATACCGCCGACAATCCCGAGCAGCGCCGCGGCGATCTTCACGACGGCGCCGCCGAGTCCCTCGGTGCCGTCGGTGTGAAATAAAACCGTCATTTGAACGGCAAGAACGAGCGATCCGAGAAGAACGAGCGCATAGCAGACGGTTGCAAGAGTGGTTTGCAGCTTATAAGAGTGCAGCATAGGAATCTCCTTTCGGTTACCAGAGGAACGGGAGCAGGCGAAAGCGCACGCGCGCCGCGTATTCGCGGTATCCGGGCAATCTCTCCCTTAATACCCGCTCCTCGTTTTGAATACGGAGCACGAGCAGGATCGGATACAGCAGAAATGCAAGCATCCCCCAAAACGAGCCGAGAATCAGGGGAATCGGCAGAAACATCAGAAGCGTTGCGAGATACATCGGATGCCGAACGACCGAGTAGAGTCCGCTTGAAATCACCCTCTGCCCCTCCTCCACCCTGACGGTACGCGAAAGGTAGGCGTTTTCGCGCATAACCTCAGCATAAATCCCGTAGCCGACGAGAAAGAGCGCCGAGGCAAGGCAGACGAGCCATGCCGGAACCTTTGACCATCCGAAGCGAAAATCGAGCGCCGAGACGATAAAGCCAAGCGGAAACATCAAGGCAGAGGCGGCGAGCACGCCTCTTTGCGTGCGCTCGGCTTCTCTTCCGTTCAGCCGCCTTTGAAGCAGCCTCGGGGCACGGATGAAAAGAATGATCCCCAAAACGAGCATAGGAAGAAACAAAAGGCTGAGAAACAGGTATCCGTTCGCATACCTCGGTGTTCCCGCGGAAAAAAATACGAGCAACGCAACCGAAAGCAGTCCGAGAAGATACTTGATCAGCGCGTGGAAGAGCAGCTTCATACCGTCACCTCAAGCGGCAAGTGCCGCAAAGCCCTTTCAATTACCGATATTCCCTAAGCACCTCGGCAAGAAGCGCGGGGTTATCGGTCATGATACAGTCACAGCCAAGCTCGATCAGCTCGCGCATCGTTTCGGCATCGTTGATCGTCCAATACTGAACGGCGATATTCCGTCTGTGCGCGCGCTTGACGTAGGTCTCTTTCGCAAGCTTCAGCGTAATTCCGACGTCATATTCGACCGGAATTTGCAGGCAGGCAAAATCGCTTGTGTCAAAAAGGTTGACCTTGAGCATCTCTGTAACGATGAATTTTGCCGCCGTCCCCATCGGAGCGCCTCGGTAGAGCGAGGGGTATTTCTCCTTCAGCTCAAGCTCAATCTCGTCGTGGAAGGTGCCGACGACAATCCTGTCAAGATAGAGCGGATACCGCTGCAGGGTCTCGTACAGGATCTGTGCGGCACGGCATCCGCGCTCGCCCTCGTCCTTGATCTCCACGATGAAAAGAAGCTCGGGATTTGTGATGCAGAATTCCTCAAAGAGCTGCTCGACGGTTGCGATCTGGAGCCCCATGCCGGCAAGGTCGGTCGCATCCTTATAGATACGCTCCCCGTTTCGGTCCTCAAAATAGTACCCGAAGTTGTACTCCTTCAGCTCGGCAAGCGTCATATCCTCAATGTAATGGCGGTTTGCGGGATCGCTGCAAAGCGCCTTCACCTCGTCCGGCGAAATATCGCCGTTGACGTTCGAGGTCTCGTCGATGTAGGCATCGTGGTGATAGACGAGATAGCCGTCCTTCGTCAGATAGAGGTCGCTTTCGATGATATCCACCCCGTAGGTCACAACCGCTTCGCGGAAGGCGAGCATGGTATTCTCGGGGTTGCAGGCGCCGCCGCCGCGATGCGCCGCGATCATCGGAAGCTCGCCCTCTCCGACGATAAAGGGATTGTCCTTAACGTTCTTTTTCGGCGGAATGACGTTGATCACGACGAAGAAAATCAAAACGGCCGCCAAAACGATCCCAAAAATAGTGAGCCCCCTGTGCTTTTTCATGTCTTTTCCCATCTTCCCTGATTTTTATATGCTTGGCTTCCGTACCGTACCAAGATCACTCGTTTCCGTAATAGACGTGCAGAGTCCATGCCTTTCCGAAGGTCGCGTTAAAGCGATCGTTTTTGGCAGGTCCGTCGATCTCGGGATCCCCGGTTTCCTGATATACGAGCACGCCGTATACCTCCATGAGCTTGCTGAAATAGTTTTTCATCAGCAAGACAAAGACGAGGAGCAGAACGGCAGCACCCGCACCGAGACACGCGGGAAGCGGCAGTCCGATAAAGGAATCGGACAAAACGAGCGCACAGCTGAGCGCAAGGATCGCCGATGTAATCAGCACCTCGATCATATGGTGAAAGGTCTCGGAGCTGTAAAGATTCTTTTTGACAAAGGTCCGTCGGTTCCAGATCTGCTCCCCACCCCACTTTTCAAGGTATACGTTTCCCTTCTTTTTCAGCGAGTAGAAGAAGGCTCGCTGAATGGCTTGCTTGCTCAGCCTTTCCTTTTCGAGGTTCATCAGAACTGTGATCGTCTGGCAGGAGATCCAATAGATCTCCTTATACACGCGGTAGCGCACGTTGATAAACGAGAAGAAGATGCCGATCACCCCGACCACGAAAAAGATCAGCCCCTTCATCCACATCGCAACCGAGCCGAGCGACAGCGAAAACGGAATCAGAAAGGAGAAGAGCGCAAGATAGGTCGTAATGATCTGATCGCGCTTGCTCTGCTGCAGGGAAAGCTCGGAGTGTGTATGCTCGTAGAGCGTTTCAAGGTTATAGTCCTTCTGCTTTTTGATCGCATCCGCGTCAAGATCATTTTCCCAGTCGTTTAAACTTCCCATCCTTTTTCTCTCCTTGCCCTCAGTACGGCATCGTCGGCATGTGCCGCTTGACAATGTCGCCGAGTCTCTCATAATTTTCGGTCGTGTTTGCGGCGATGAGGGGTGTCGGTCGGTCATAGCCCGGGATGCTGCCGTCAAAGCCGCGAACGACACCGCCCGCCTCGGTCAGAATGAGCGCCGCCGCCGCAAAATCCCAGGGGAACACGCGCACCTCAAAATAGAGATCGGCTTCGCCCGCCGCAAGATAGCAAAGCTCGATCGCGCAGCTGCCGAAGCGTCGGATATCGCTGCACTCCCCGTACGCCTCGGCGATGATGTCACTGCAAATCGGCGCCAGCTCCTTTTTGTAAAGACTCAGCGCAGTAAAAAGAAGCGACCTCTCAAAGGGCTTATCCGAGACCGCAATCGCCTTGCCGTTCCGACGCGCTCCGTCGCCGACCGATGCCGAAAACAGATCCCGACGGAAGAGGTTATGCACCACGCCGAGCACGGGCCTTTGATTTCGCAAAAGCGCCACCGATATGGCGCATTCCCCGATCCCTCTCGAATAATTCATCGTGCCGTCGATCGGGTCGATCACCCAGATATATTCACTCTCGGTGTCCTTGAGATTCTCCTCCTCGCAGTAAAAGCCCGCCTCGGGCAAAAGCGCCCCGAGCCTTTTGCAGAGATAGCTCTGCACGAAAAGGTCCGAGGTCGTAACGATGTTCGCCGCATCCCCCTTTTCCATGACCTCAAAGCGCGCACCGCGAGCGAGCCGAACCGCCCTACGAACGATCCTCTCGGTCTGTTTTCTCAGTTTTGCGTATTCTCCCATAATGGGTCTCCTCTGTATCATGTTCGGATTTTGAAAATGCATCTGCTTGCCTCTCTCGCGTTGCCCAACGGGCAACGCATATCGAGCGCGAAGCGCCATATCGAACGCGAAGCGTATATCGAGCGACGCGTCAGCGGCGCATATCGACGTCGAGTTGTCGTGTGAGACACACGACGGACTCGACAGAAGGCATAAGATCCAAAGACATATTTCATTCTCTGTTTAGTTCACCTTTATATTCGATATTTAGAAACTCGCAATAGGTCTCAATAAAGCCGTACCAATCTGGATATATTCCCCTGATTTTATACCAATCTCTTTTAAGGTTTATACCGTCTATCAAATCTGCTTCATAAAGCTCGTCCAAACTGTTGTAATATGTTTCTCCGCTTGCGTCCTCAAAGCCTTGTCGCTGAAAGCTAGACCCATCCGAATATTTTATAATCATATATTCCGATTTCTTGTCTTCAAAAATAATTGTAAATTCCGGCTCTCCGTCTGCAGCGTCATACAAACGTTTGAATTCTTCAAAATCAAAATTTTTATTGTTAAACATTTTTATTACATTCCAAGCATTGAGGGTTATAACACATCTTTGATCGACTTTTTGGCAACTTCGATTCTATAGCGTGTAACTCTTTTTCGTCAATTTCTGTCACTTCTCTGAAATATCCGAATTTCAAAAAAGAATCGGGATGTTTTTTTACAATCGGTATATCTTCACAGCCTAAATTAATCAAGTAAAAAAGATTATCTTTTTGTATTATGTAACACCCATCACCGCGAGAAAATAAAACCTGTATATCCTCCATAAAAAGCGACCTATAACTCAAAAGAGTTTGTAAAGCCTATATTTGATAAAATATTCAAATATCCTTCTACATCATCGCAAAGAATAACGATAGATCCCTTTTTCACAAAGAATTGCCAAAATGCATTTGTCATTCTACCGCCAATATATTTGCGACCGTAGGGATGCTCAATAGGAAAAAATTCTTTGCACTCTGCAAAATCAAGTAGAAACCCATCGAAAAAGCATATCTGCCTACCATCTATGCTCGTTATATCTGTTGCGTTATATTCGCGCAGAATTTTTACCTCTTTCATGTATAATTTGCGTTTTTGCTCAATGTTCATATCTTATAAATTTTCCTTACTGATTTAGTTGTTGCAATTTTGAATAAATTATGTGAAGAGGATAATCTTATATCTTACAGTTTCGACCTTAAACCACAACCATTCCCTTTTTCTAAGTCTTCATCATCGAATGAAGCCTTTAAGGCAAATTTTTCATCAGTTGCTCAATTTTGTATGGCTGTCCCTTGAAAAAGTACCAAAGCATATGGTCGAAAGCCTCAAATGTGATGTCTATTTCACTTTCTTGCTTTATTTTTTCGACTATGCGGCTCACATACGAAATGTATTCCCGGTAATTGTTTGGATAATTGTGTTTATTGTTTTTTATTTTATAAACTGTGCTTTCTTTTTGACCTTTTCGATTGGTTCTGTAATAAATATTGCCGTCAATTTTATATTTGTGAGCGAAATACGGCAATATCGATTGAACAACCTCGTCATAAATGCAATAATTGTTTTCTTGAGGAGTACCTCTAAAAAGATAACGACACAAATATGCACAAAATTTAGATGCAAAAGAAAAATTGTTCTTTCCGCCGAACCAAGCAATTTTATCTACTAACGTAGCATCGCCATCAAATAACTTTTGTTTGAAATTCTCTATGCCATAAATGTCTTTAGCGGTGTTTATTCTTCCTTTGTTTCCGCCTTTTGGTCCCTCGCTGGCAAGGTGCGTAGAGTTCATTTTATCAATGGACTCTATAACAAGATAAAGAGGATCGTTTTTCATATACTCTTCTTCGTTTTCATAGTCCTCAATTGTTTTGAAATGAAAAAACGCTTCCCCATATTTCTTCAATATACCACCGTATGTAGAAGAGTAATTTGGATGAGTTTCATCCTCAACGCTGTTGTAATTTGAATCATATTTTAAGAATGTTCTTATCAATTTCAAATTATCACGAGTGAATTCCGGTGCGCCTTTTTCGTCAACTGTCAATTTGTAATAGTCATCTGTAATCTTTTCGTAATCCATTTTCGCCTCTATGTTAAAGTGAAAAACTGTTTAAACAGCCCCATTGGCATCAGGAATATTATTTATGTCAATACCTTTCATATTGCAATAATATTCAAGCATTTCTTTTGCCTTTTCTTGTTCGGAGGTTCCTTCTTTAATCTCTAAAATATCCGCAAGTATACGAGCGCAAACCGTGTCTTTCATATATCTGTAAAGACCTGTACCCCATTGTATTCTTTCGGGATTGTTAGGATTGAAATGATAATGCCAAAACTTCATCCGTTTGGATTCTTCAGGAGTAAGCTCAATATAATAATCTCCGTATACTTTAACATATCCCGCTTGAATATCGTCGCCTTCGTCAACAACGCCTGTTACGAACACACCAAAAATCACACGTTCTTTTCCGCCTTCCATATCGGGAAGCTCAGTGGTCAGTATTGCAAGACTGTTTTTTGAAGCGTTTGATATGCGTCTTGCTTTGGGACCGTCTATTCCGTTTCGGTCTTCGCCGGCCTCGGCTTTCCAATCAATGAGCATTCTTGATTCATAACAAACGGGTTTGCTTTTGTGCTGTTCTTCAAGCTCGTTTCGCGTAATTAAGCCTTTGTAATACTTAAAGCAAAAAGAATCCTTTTCATCGGAGCACCAAGTACGATTTTTCTTTTCAATATTGTAACGTATTTGATCGTCGGAACAAACCCCCTTATATCCGAGACAACTATCGGAGCAACCACCGTCACAAAAATTGCACTTGAACGCAAGGTTGTTTTCGTTTGCGTGACGGTCGACAGGAGCCGTCTTTTTACTGACCGCTCGCCTCGCCGCTTCTCTTAATTTTGCTTCCTCTGCCGCCTTTCTCTGCGCCTCACGCCTCTCCAGAGTCTTTTGTTCGGCCAGTTCTTTCTTTTTGGCATAAGTCGCTTCGAACTCACTCTGCAGGGCTATGTCTTCGCACTTCAAAAAGCTCGCAAACACATCCGGAAAAACAAACTTTTTCTGCAAGTCCTGAAACTGTATTGTAATGTAATCTGCGTTTTGTTCCACAATGATGCCATTACCGAAAGTTTTATGTATTACCTTTTGATTTTTCAAATTCATACAAACGTCCTCATCTTTTTATCATTATCTTTTATTCTTGTGCGTTTTCCTTTGCGGTGGTGATGGAGGCGATGAGTCTGCGCCGTATCGAACCGCATTTGTTAGAAAGCGTTTTATATGTACTTTCGTCCATCGAACCTACCTTGAACAGTATTTCAAGCCAATAGTCGGTTTCATAGCATTCCTTCAGAGCAATTTCAAGCTTGTTTATAAAGTCTGCCGCGCTTTGAGCATATTTGGCTTCGTAGCTGTTTGCGCCGATTGATGAGCAGGAACGCAAGAGTTGATTAACAAATACTGCTCTGCCTTTGATGGTATCACAAACAGCGGTTATCTCTATGGTAAGCTCGACTGCGAGTTCTTTGATTGTTTTATTCGTAATATTTACCTCTTTTAAGTTCGCTTCGCTCACGCGATATGCACCTTCGGTGCGCGATATATTTGCTCCGCAAATGCGATATTATCTCGCGGTGCGAGATAGCGATATATTCGCCTTTGGCGAACGTGGTGGAAAGTACGCTACCTATAAATCCTCACGCCGCGCAGTTCGCGGCATATCGCGCCGCAGGCATATCGCACGCGAATGAAATGTAGCGTATATCGCAAATCCCATAAGGGATTTATATCGCTTTAGTTTGTCTGCTTCGTCAGACAAACTAAACTTTCCACGTGGGTTAAGACTCCAAAAGGTATATTTTTAGGTGAAAAACGGGGGTTGTAAAGCCAAAAGGTATATTTTAATCCCCTTTTAAACTTGAATCATATTCTTTAAGATAATCAAAAAAAGAATCCAACTGAATATGTAAATCTTGAATCATCTTGTATTTGCCTTTTGTGTTCCAAGATGGAACCAAGCGTGTCCCTCCAGTTTCTTTCCTCTTTTCACTTGAATAAAAGGCAAACTTGCTTTGGCTAAAAGAAATATAGTAGCTATAATTTTCTGTGTCCATCCAAGCTGTCATTTGCCTTCCCAAGACCACCAAACTATTAGACCATGTTAATCCCCATTTTTCGCTTATTTCTTTAAACACGATAAGATATTTATCGTATGTGGCATAATCCAGCATGAAGCAGTAGGGCTTTTTGAAGCAGACCTTTATAACGTGAACAACTACTTGGTAATGCTTTTCTGTCATACCGTGTACGATGTAACAGTCTTTTTCTTTCCAAACTCTTAACGCACCCTCGGCTATATAATCGGGCGTTCCATATTCTTGGGTTAAAATATCATCAACTTTTGCAAGAGTTGAAATATCTTGATTGTCTATCGCAAATTCAATTTCCGTTCCCAAAAAAGATTTATAGACCACGGCTTTGGCAGCAAATTCGTTAAATAAACATATCTCTGTTTCATTATCAATTCTTTTTTTCATAACTTTATAAGAATCAACAATACTAAAATTTAATTTTCCAAAAACAATTTCCTTCATAGAAAAACTCCTTTCGATATGTTACACCGTACTGCTGTAAACCGAACTTTTGAGTTTCGCTCGAAAGTAACATTTGTCCCAAGGCATTTTGGGGTTGTTTTTTTCTTTCAAACACATTTTTTACTTGTAAATCTCTCAAAAAGGCTAAAAATTACCCGTTTTAGGGTCAAAATCGCTTATTTCCGGGACAGACAAACGACACTCTCAACGTGGGTCATAAGACCAAAAGGTATATTTTTATGCCAAAAACGGGGGTTGTAAAGCCCAAAGGTATATTTTTATTTATGTTTATATCTACAAATCCCAGTTATACTCGCTCCAATCAGCAAGCCTACTATAAGCATCCCTGAACTCAAAATTATCTTGAATGTTTCGTCTGTGATTGCTAAAGCTAAGACAAACAACATGATTTCAAGCAATATGGCACAGAAGAGCAAAATGTTTGCAATGAAAGTTCTTAAATATATTTGCGTAGTTTTTCGATCAAATTTAAGTAAAAATCTAAACCCTTTGGATTCAAGCATTTTATCAAAAGCATTTTGCATATACCGTGTTTTGTCGCCGCTGTATATAGTGAGAGCAGAGACCGTGTTTACAAAAAGGGTTAAAATAAACAACCAAATTACCATTCCGACAGTCATATATTACTTTCCTTTCTCATCAGACACACGACACTTTCGACGTGGGTCATAAGGTCAAAAGGTATATTTTTGAGCAAAAATATGCTAATATAGAGTTATTTCCTTACCGTTAAATTACCTTTGCCGTGATAGGTATCACAATAGCAATAAATAAGTGCTCCACATTTTTTGCACTTTAACATATGTACAATAACATCATCAACCCAACATCCATTTTCGTCTTGAACTGCATCAATGGGATAGTCACTTGCGAACATTTCATAATTATCGTTCGCTATCATTTCTTTTAGATACGAAAGTGTCTCCAAATATTCTTCTTGATTTTCAAGCTTTCCAACTTTAACATTCCTGCATACATCACACAATTCAGGAGGATAAATTTCACCTGAATAAAAGGATTTTAAAAGCGTCCGGTTTGCCGAATTATTTGAAAGTTCAAAGATTACTTTTCCGTAATGCATACGATTTTTAGGGTGTCTTACAAAAATACATATTTTCTTCCCACCACTTCCAATGTCATCTACATCTTCGGTTTTTATTTCACCACTAAATCCCAAAAACAATCCTTTCCACTTAAAGAGTCCGCCTTCTACCCAAATCCAACAAGCCCGTCGATTTAAATAAAACAGAATGATTCCTGTGATAGGGAGCATATATACTAAAGTCACAATTCCAATAGCCAATACGTCAGTCCTATTTGAACTAACCGAGTATATAATCAACGCGATCCCTATTGCATTGAAACAACATAAAAATAGCAAAATAACAAGATATGTTATCAACCATTTCTTTGACGCTATAATCTTCTTCATATATTTCCCTTTCGATGTATTATACTAAACTACTGTAAAACGGACTTTTGAGCTTTACTCAAAACTCACATTTGTCCCAACGCAAAATTAGGGCTTTTTTAATTTTTGAACACCGATTTTAGTAGGGCGGG
>JAZNFP010000005.1:0-51683 GCA_045576095.1 Eubacteriales bacterium | reverse complement strand
AAAAATACTGCGGCGTTCATCGCTCTTTTTTGAAATAATTTCGGCTATTTTACCCTGACCTATTATCGAATACCCCTCACGTCCAACACCGGTATTCATAAAAAGCTCGTATATATCACGTAAACGCTTAGGCTGACGATTGATAAGATACTCACTCTCACCCGTGCGGAAATAACGTCTGGTTACGACAACCTCATCATATTCGGAATCCAAGCGGTTCTCCCGATCCGTATTATCAAACGTTACCGAAACCTCTGCAAATCCCATAGGACGTCGCTCGTCTGTTCCGCCGAATATTACGTCCTCCATCTTGGTTCCTCGTATGTTACGGCTCGAAAGCTCTCCAAGAACCCAACGCATTGCATCTGAAATATTAGATTTTCCGCTTCCGTTAGGTCCGACGATGACTGTCGTTCCGCGCTCAAACGTGAGCACGGTACGGTTCGGGAAGGATTTGAAGCCGTGCAGCTCAAGACACTTTAAGTACATTGACGTCTCCTTTCTTCAGAGATTTTGATTCTTACTCCCACCTACAGTCGAACGCCGAAAAGCAAAAGCGCTTCTCTTGCGGCGGATTGCTCGGCGTCTCGCCTGCTTTTGCCGCTGCCGCATCCGACGGCGTTGGAATTGATATATGCCTGTACCTGAAACAGCTTATCATGCTCCGGCCCCGTTGCCGAAACGATTTCGTACCGAAGCTCCTCGTTTCCGTCCTGCTGAACGAGCTGTTGAAGCCGAGTTTTATAGTCAACGGAGGAGCTTTGCGTTAGAAATCGAAGCCTGTTCCCGAAAATCCGATGAATGAGCCCCTCAGTCGCACTGCCCGAGCTGTCAAGATCGACCGCCGCAATCAGTGCCTCAAGCGCATCGGCAAGAATAGAAGCTCGTTCACGGGCTCCCACCGGCTCCTCGCCCTTTCCCACAGCAAGGTAGGAGCCGAGCGAAAGCGACTTTGCAAGCTCAGCAAGAGTATCCTCGCACACGAGCTGCTGCCTTAGCTTGGTCAGGTCTCCCTCGGGAGATCTGGGATAGGCGTGATACAAGTATCGACTCACCGTGACCTCAAGGACGGCATCACCGAGGAACTCCAGCCGCTCGTTTGATGGGGTCGGCTTATGCTCGTTTGCATATGAGGAATGGGTAACGGCCTCCAAGAGGAGACGAGGATCTGAAAAAACATATCCCAGCTTTTCCTGAAGCTCGAGCGGATCAAGTCCGATTCCCATCACGTTCTCCTTTCCTTTAGCTAATCACTTGTTAAGTCGTGTGCCGTTGCACTGAAACGCAGGGTTTCAACGAAACGCACCGCCTGTCGAACGGCGTTGAAAATTGCATGGCCGTCCGAACTTCCGTGCGCCTTAATTATCGGCTTTTTGAGTCCGAGGATCGGCGCTCCGCCGTGCTCTGCGGCATCAAAGCGCTTCAAAAGAGGCAATAGCCGACGACAGCCGGCGTCAGACAGAACGCTTAAAAGAGCACCCTTTATCGAATCGGTTAAAAACCGTCCGATTCCTTCTGAATATTTTAAGAGAATATTTCCGGTAAACCCGTCTGCCAAAAGAACGTCGCATGCTCCAAACGGAAGATCCTTCGGTTCAATATTGCCGACAAAGCAAAGCTCTTCACTCTCGGAAAGCAAGCGATATGTCTCAATTTGCAGGGCTCGACCCTTCGTTGGCTCCGCACCGTTATTGATCTGTCCGATGCGAGGAAGTTCAATGCCGTAAAGGCTCGACATATAGTGCGAGCCGAGATAAGCAAGCTGACGCATCTGCTCGGGAGTCAACTCGAGATTAGCACCTGCATCGAGAAGCAGAACAGGATTTGCAAGCGGAAGAATGGCACCGATGGCGGCTCTCTTTATGCCCTTGATTCGGCGAACGATCAGCGTACCGCCCGTAATCAGTGCTCCTGTGTTTCCGGAGCTGACGAAGGCATCAGCCTCTCCGCCCGCAAGCGCGCGTAAGCCCACCGCCATCGACGATTGCTTTTTCTCACCGACGACGGCGAGCGGAGGATCGCTCATCGAAATGACGTCGGGAGCATGGCGGATCGAAATACCGGAAAGATCAAGACCGCTCTCGCGAGCCTCTTTGCGAATCATCGGCTCGTTGCAAACAATCTCAATCCTCGTATCAGGGGTTTGAAGAGCAGAGGCCGCCCGAAGGGCTCCCGAAAGAAGCTCGATCGGAGCTCTGTCCGCCCCCATGATATCAATCAGAATTTTCACTCGGATCTCCTTCTTGAGATTTGAAAACAGAATCTGCAAGACCGAGAACCATTTGAATCGATCGATTTGCGTACTCGGCGTTTCTTGCTTTTTTTCCACCCTTAACTTTATTCGTCAATGGGGCGATGATACCGAAGTTGGCATTCATAGGCTGAAACGACGGAGACGTAGAATGAGAAACGTAATCGGCAAGCGATCCGATCACGGTTTCACGCGGGAAATAGATTGCACGGCGCCCGAGCGCACGCATAGCGGCGTTAACCCCGGCGACAAACCCTGAGGCGGCGGACTCAACGTATCCCTCAACTCCCGTCATCTGTCCGGCAAAAAACAGAGACGGTCTTGTATTCATGCTATAGTCGGGAGCGAGGAGCCCGGGTGAACGAAGATAGGTGTTCCGATGCATCACGCCATAGCGTAAAAATTCAGCATTGGCAAGGCCGGGGATCATGCCGAATACACGCTTTTGTTCACCGAACGTCAGATGGGTCTGAAAGCCCACGAGATTATACATCGTTCCCTCGCGATTCTCGCGGCGAAGCTGAACGACGGCGTATGCCTCCCGTCCCGTTTCGGGGTGCGGGAGTCCAACCGGCTTCATCGGTCCATAGCGGAGTGTGTCGTATCCGCGGCGCGCCATAACCTCGATGGGCATACATCCCTCAAATACCGTCAGCTCCTTTCCCTGCATTTCGGAATCAAACTCCTTTAAAGGCGCTTCCTTTGCAGAGATGAGAGCCTCGTAGAAGGCGTCGTACTCGAAACGAGTCATCGGGCAGTTGAGATAATCGTCGGGATTCCCTTTTCCGTAGCGCGTTGCGAAATATGCAATCGAGGTATCAACGCTTGAAAAATCGACGATCGGAGCCGCAGCATCGTAAAAGCTGAGCGAGTTTCCTCCGGTAATCTCGGAGATCTCCCGTGCTAATTTACCGTCGGTGAGAGGGCCGCTTGCAACGACTGTTATGCATTCATCGGAGAGCGAGGTAACCTCTTCACGGCGAACGGTAATGAGCGGATGCGCCGAGAGGCGCTCGGTAATATAGGCAGAAAAGCGATTTCGATCTACCGCCAAGGCGCTTCCCGCAGGCACGGAGCTGTCCAGTGCCGCATCCATAACCAGCGAGCCAAGCAGCCTCAGCTCCTCCTTCAAAAGACCAACGGCGTTTGACGTGTCGGCAGAACGCAGGGAATTCGAGCATACGAGCTCCGCAAAGCCCTCGCTGTGATGTGCCGGACTGTAGCGATTCGGCTTCATTTCAAAAAGCTCAACCTCGACACCGAGTCTTGCAATCTGCCAGGCTGCCTCGCTGCCAGCCAATCCGGCACCGATCACACGAACCTTACACATTTTCCTTCACGGAGAGCTCTTCCTCTCTCTTGTAGTCGCATCCGCCCTTTTTGTTACGGCAGAATACGAGCTTACGGCTCTTTCTGTAAAAAAGCATCTCTCCGCAATCGGGACATTTTTCCTCAAGCGGCAGATCCCACGAGGAAAACTGGCACTCGGGGTATCTTTCGCAGCTGTAGAAGACGCGGCCTCCGCGTCCGTGCTTTATGATTACGCGCGCGCCGCAGTCGGGACAAGCGATGCCGATTTCGGTCGTTTTCTGCTTGGTAAAGCGGCAGGTGGGATAATTCGAGCAAGCGTAGAAGGTGCCGTATCTTCCCTGTCTCTCTACGACGGTTCCCCCACAAAGCTCGCAGACAAAGTCAGCAATTGCTGCAGGCTCGATCTTCGGCTCAAGGGGCTTGCCGTCCTTACCGAGCGCCTTCGTGTTACGACAGGTCGGATAGCTCGGACAAGCGAGAAATCTGCCAAAGCGACCGTTTTTATAAATCATTCGGCTCCCGCATTTGTCGCACACAACATCCGATTCCTCGTCAGGAAGCTGAACCTCGGTCTTCGTGACACTCTTCTCTGCCTTCTCGAGCTCACAGGCAAAGCGCTGATAGAAATCACCGAGCACGTCAGCGATGCTTGATCCGCCTTGCTCGATGCCGTCAAGCTTATCCTCCATCTGAGAGGTAAATTCATAGTCAACAATTTCGGGAAAATGCTCCATCATGAGGTCGGTTGTGATCTCACCGAGAGGCGTCGGTACGAGATTCTTCCCGTCGCGCTTCACATAGCTTCTCGAAATGATGGTGCTGATAATGGTGGCGTAGGTGCTTGGCCGACCAATGCCGCTTTCCTTGAATACGTTGATAAGCGAACCGTCGTTGTAGCGTGCCGGCGCCTCGGTAAAATGCTTCTGCGCGTTCAGGGTAACGGTAGACAGGATTTCCGCTTCCCGAAGCTCGGGCAAAGATGCAAGCGCAATTCCTTCGCCGTTTTCATCCTCAACGGCGCTCTCCTCCTCGGTGTCGTAAAGCGCAAGATACCCGTTAAAGCGGACGGTATAGCCGCTCGTACGGAAAAGATAGCCCTCACATTCCGTTTCAATGCTGACGGTGCTGAGAACGGCCGCCTCCATCTGGCTTGCCATAAATCTCTCCCAGATCAGCTTGTAAAGGCGATACTGATCGGATGTGAGAAGCTTGCGGATCTGCTTTGGCAGAATCGAAACGTTTGCGGGGCGAATAGCCTCGTGTGCATCCTGGGCATCGGCCTTCGATTTATAAACGCGGGGCGTCTCGGGGACGTACCTTTCTCCATAGAGCTCGCCAATGAGGGCAAGCGCCGCCTCCTGCGAGGTGCTTGAAACGCGGAGCGAATCGGTACGCATATAGGTAATCAGACCCTGCACACCGCCGAATTCATTTCCGAGGTCGATTCCCTCATAAAGCTCCTGTGCAACCTTCATCACGCGCTGCGATTGGAATCCGAGCTTGCGCGTAGCCTCCTGGAGCAACGTAGAGGTCATAAAGGGCGCGGGAGGAATCTTGGTTTTCTGTGCACGCCTGACCGAAGCAACGGAAAAAGGCTTCCCCTCGATCGCGGAAACGACGCGCATTGCGTCGGCTTCACAGGCGAGCTGGAGCCTGCCGCTGCGATCGCCGTAGAATTTTGCACGGATGCTCTGACCTCCGACGGTCGAAAGCTCGGGCTCGATCGTCCAGTATTCACGGGGAACGAAGGCGCGGATTTCGCGCTCGCGATCAACGATCAGTCGAGTCGCCACGGACTGTACGCGACCAGCCGAAAGTCCGCTCTTTACGTTTTTCCAAAGGAACGGACTGAGCTTATATCCGACAATGCGATCGAGAATTCGTCTGGCCTGCTGGGAATTGACGAGATTTTCATCAATCATACGCGGAGATTTGATCGCTTCCTTCACCGCCGACTTCGTGAGCTCGTTGAAGGTTGCGCGACACATTTTATCCAGCGGAATGCCGAGCGTCAGAGCCAGATGCCAGGAGATGGCTTCCCCTTCGCGGTCGGGGTCGGTTGCGAGAAAGATTTTCCCGGCTGATTTGGCTTCCTTTTTGAGCTGCTTAATAACGTCGCCCTTGCCGCGAATATTGATATAATGCGGCTCAAAGCCGTTTTCGATATCAATACCGAGAGTGCTCTTCGGAAGGTCGCGAATATGACCGACCGAGGCAACAACCTTATAATTTGAGCCGAGATAGCCTTTGATGGTGAGCGCCTTTGCCGGCGACTCTACAATAACAAGATTTGCCATAGAGTGGTTCCTTCTTTCGGAATTTATCTGAGCCGACGGTAGCGACCGCCGGGTAATGAACGAACGAATCCGTAAATTTCAAGCATCGTCAGCGCAGCACATATCTCGCCGACCGACATGGATGGAATCATGAGCTCGTCGACCGTAAAATCGCCGGGCAAAAGCGCATGAAGGACTGCCTGCTCCTCGCTTCCAAGAGACACGGACTGCTCGGAGACTCGTTTTAACTCTTCGGAATCGGGCTTTTTCTCCCTCTGCTTCTTATGCGGCAAAAGGTCTCGGAGCTCCTTGCGCCCCTTTCGCTCCTCGCCCTTGCAGAACACGCGGTAACGAAGCACTGCCTGTTCAATGGAAACGTCAGGCTTTTCCTTCAGACGAAAGACGTCGATCGCACGAGGATAGCGCTCCTCGAGCACCGCGAGAAGATCGTCGGCACAGGACAGAGCCCTTGCGCCGTCACGAAGAAGCTTCATCGGACCCACGCCGTCGTCAGTATCAACGGGACCGGGCAGCGCATATATCGGCCGTTGCTGTTCGGTTGCGTGACGTGCGGTAAGCAAAGCACCGCTGCGGAGCGATCCGCAGGTAACAAGAACGGCATCCGACAAAGCCGATATGACGCGGTTGCGTCGGGGGAAGTTCCAACGCTCGGGCCGTATTCCCGGTGCAAACTCGGAAATCACGCAGCCGCTCTTCACAATCTCTCGCATGAGATAGGTATGAACCGATGGATAGATAACGTCAATACCGGAGCCGAAAACCGCAACCGTTTTACCGCCGGCCGCGAGCGTTGCGGCAGCGGCAATTCCGTCAATCCCCAAAGCAAGTCCGCTAACCGTCGTTACCCCGGCGCAAGCGAGATCGTACGCGATCTCGTACGTCATACGCTTCCCGTATTCCGACGGTTCGCGGGTGCCTACGACGGCAACGGTCGGCTCGTGAAGAAAATCCGGAAGCACTCCCTTCACGAAGAGCCACGGCGGCGGATCTGAAATCTTGCGAAGACAAGCAGGATAGCCGTCGTCCCAATACGTCAACAGACGGATATTCATTGAGGCGCAATATTCAAGCAGCCTCTCGGCATCCTTCAAATCCTTATCGGTCAAATACCGTGCTTCCGCCCGACGGTTCCCGAGTACCGATGCAATCTGATAGGCATCCGCACAATAAATTCCGTTCGCATCGCCAAAGGCGGCAACCAAGCGACCGAGCGCGTCGGTTCCCGGCGAAAGCCGCGTTCCGACCCAAACCTGCTTCAAATAGTCCGACATACTGAAAAAAGTCAAAAGCTTATTCCCTTCCTCCAAGCTCCCAAAGAAAGATCGAAGCCGCAACCGCCGCATTCAGAGATTCTGTATTGGGAGAAATCGGAATATAGACACTCAAATCGGCAAGATCGGAAATCTCGCTCGGAATTCCGTGTCCCTCGTTTCCAATGATAACAATGTCACTTGCACGCGGTACGAGCTCGTGCAGTGAGACGGCGCGCTCGGTCAGCTCGGCACAGAGCACGCGCCGCTTGGCCTCTTTCGCCGCCGCAAAAAGTGAAGGAAAATCCGAAACCACCGAGAGCGAAATTTTAAAAAGCGCGCCCATTGCCGATCGAACGGTTTTGGGAGAGGTCAACTCCGCACAGTCGTCGCTAAGAATAACGCGATCGTATCCAAAAGCAACCGCAGAGCGCAAAACGGCACCGAGGTTCCCGGGATCCCGAACCGAGCAAAGCGCCAGCACCCGCCGATTTTTGGATGTCTCCAAATCCTTCTTATCTATTTTAATACTTTTTTTAAAAATGTCAAGAGACTTTACGACGGTAATGATGCCTTGGGGCGAAATTTCTGAGGAAATTTTCTCGAAAGCGCTCTCGGACAGCACGAAAACAGGTGTATTTTTACAGTACGAATCGCCAAGCGCCGAGGACACGATCGGGAGCATCGCTTCCTTTTGCTTTTCGGAAACGTAAACTCTCGCAATGCTTGCACCCGATGCAACGATCTCCGAAAAAAGCTTCACACCCTCGGCGACAAACAGACCATGCTGCTCTCTGTATTTCTTCTGCAAAAGCGAAGCGGCGAGCATCACCTCGGAATTGCTTCTTGACGTTATGAACGTTGGACCCATACTTCCTCCTGATCCGCTAAAATGAAAGAAAACTGTCGAAAGGAGCGCTGAAAATTCTGAAAGCACCCACTTCAAACAGTCGAAAATATGCAGAAACGCCCCGTTTCGCAATACGCGAAACGGGGTGATTTCCGGATCAGAGAGCTGCCTTTGCCTTCTCTGCAATTGCCGCAAATGCGTCCTTGTCGCTGACAGCGATCTCGGAGAGCATTTTTCTGTTCAGATCAATGCCGGCCTTCTTCAAACCGTGCATGAGCGTAGAATAATTCATACCGCAAACCTTAGCCTGCGCCGAGATACGAGCGATCCAGAGACGACGGAAGTCTCTCTTTTTCGACTTGCGACCGACGTAAGCATAGTTGCCGCTCTTCATGACGGCTTCCTTCGCCATGCGGAAGTGCTTGCTCTTTGCACCCCAGTAACCCTTCGCGGCCTTCAGAACGCTCTTTCTTCTCTTGCGCGTCATCATTGCGCCTTTAATTCTTGCCATGTTCTATCGTCCTCCAAATTTTTCAAGTAGTGAATCCGCTTACTTCTGGATAAGCGTTCTGATCGATGCAGACATCGAGGGGCTGAGAATTGCACCCTTACGCAGATTTCTCTTGCGCTTAGCGGTCTTGAGACCGAGGTTGTGTCTGTGGTGGCAGTGGTTCATCTTCACCTTGCCGCCGCCGGTCACGCTGAATCTCTTTGCGGACGCTTTATGTGTCTTGATCTTTCCCATGTTTTTTCTCCTTCAGTTTCGTTTACGGCTTTCGCCTATCATACAAATTCAATAAATTGAATCGAATGAGTCAAAATTACTTACCGGACTTTGCCGGACTGATTAAAACGGACAGGAAGCGTCCGTCGAGGATCGGCCCCTTATCCGAGGCACCAAACTCACTGCAGGCGTCCCGGAACTTCTCAATCACCTCGCGTCCGATATCCTGATGCGCCATTTCTCTCCCCTTAAAGCGAATGACCGCCTTAACCTTATCGCCGCCGGCAAGAAATTTCTTTGCCTGATTGACTCGGGTTTCAAAATCGTGCGTATCAATGCGGCAAGAGAGCTGAACCTCCTTAACCTTCACAATCTGCTGCTTCTTTTTAGCCTCCTTCTCGCGCTTATCACGCTCAAAGCAGTATTTCCCATAATCCATAGCGCGACAAACGGGGGGCTCGGCGTTCGGAGCGATGAGAACGAGGTCAACGTCGTTACCGTACGCATACTCCCTTGCCTTATCTACGCTCATAATGCCAAGCTGCTCTTGGTTGACGCCGATCACGCGAACCTCCTTGGCGCGGATCTCTTCATTGATCAGCAAATCCTTGGTGCTAATAACAGTACCCTCCAAAACAAAAAAATGCATACAGCAAACACCGTACACATACAGAAAAATCGCAAAGGATTCAAGTATGAACCATACGCACGATACGTGGTATGGCGAGAACGGCGTCTGCTTGTTGTGGCGCGGAAGAACCGCGAACACTGATATTGTATCACAGCGATTGTGATTTGTCAATAGATTTTTAAAATTTTTGGATTTTTTTGAATTGCAATTTTCAATAATATTTTTCATTTAGGTATGGAAATTTCGGACGCTTTGTGTTATAATAGCTTTTATAGCACATAGTTTAACCAGAAAACACGCAAAGGAACCGTTTATGTCAAACTACATTGAAAAGGCAGAGGCGCTGGTCCTCCCCGTTATCCCCCTTCGCGGCGCAGTCTGCTTTCCTCAGGTACAACTGAATATCGAGGTCATCCGCGGCATCTCTCTGAAAGCCTTTGGGGCTGCGGCAGCCGCAGGAGAGTCTCGCGTTTTCCTCGTTGCACAAAAGGATGCAAGCATTGAAAAGCCCCAGGCAAAGGATCTTTACCGTACGGGAACCATCGCCCGAATCCGTCAGGTTGTCAAAAACCCCGACGGCAACCTTTCGGTAATTTTCGAGGGACTGACACGTGCCGTCACCGAATCTGTCTACGACGGCGACGGCTATCTCAAGGCGTCTGTGATATCCAAAAACATCCTCACCTCCCCGAACCCGACCGAAAGGGCTGCGGCACTCATGCATCAGATCCTTGTAACGGTCGATTCGCTCAAGGAGGTCAATCCCGGCTTTTCCGAGGATGCGCGCCGCGCAGCCGAGTCGATTCAGAATCCGTCAACCTTCGCCGATTTCGTCGCGTCCGCGTTTTTGATGGAGTATCATAATAAGCAATCAATCCTGGAAGCGCTTTCGCCGCTTCCCCGTCTGGAGAGGCTTCTCGTTGCTCTCGCTGAAGAAAGCGAAATTCTGACCACCGAATTCAATATTCATAAAAAGGTACGTGCCAAGATAGACGAGCATCAGCGCGATTATTTCCTGCGCGAGCAGATCAAGGCTATTCAGCAGGAGCTTGGCGAGGATTCTGACGAAATCGAGGAATACGCCGAGCGGATCTCTTCTGCCAAGCTGCCCGCTCACGTCGAAGAAAAGCTGATGAAGGAGCTTGGCCGGCTTGCCAAAACACCCTTTGGCGCATCCGAGAGTACGGTTCTCCGCAACTATCTCGACACCTGTCTTGAAATTCCGTGGTCCAAGACCTCGAAGGAGCAGCTCAGCGTCAAGGATGCCCGGCGCATTCTCGATGCCGACCACGACGGACTCGAAAAGGTGAAGGAGCGCATCCTGGAATATATCGCCGTCCGTCAGCTGACTCCCGAGCTTAAAAATCAGATCCTCTGTCTCGTCGGCCCTCCGGGCGTCGGAAAAACCTCGGTTGCCGCCTCGGTTGCGCGTGCTCTGCATCGGAAGTTCGTTCGAGTTTCCCTTGGCGGTGTGAGAGACGAGGCTGACATCCGCGGACATCGAAAGACTTATGTCGGGGCAATGCCGGGCCGTATCATTGAGGCTCTTTCATCGGCAGGAGTTAAAAATCCCGTGATCGTTCTTGACGAAATCGACAAGCTTACGCGCGATGCACACGGAGATCCCTCCTCTGCCTTGCTCGAGGTCCTTGATCCCGAGCAGAACTGCAGATTCCGCGATCATTTCGTGGAGATGCCGATCGATCTCTCCGACTGCCTCTTTATCGCAACGGCAAACGAATATGCAGGTATTCCCCATCCCCTTCTCGATCGAATGGAGGTCATTGAGCTTTCTACCTATTCGGAGGGGGAGAAGCTCTCCATTGCAAAAAACCATCTCCTTGCAAAGCAGCTTCGCCGACACGGTCTTACCCGCAAAATGCTGCGGATAAACGACGAAACGATCCTTGAAATCATCCGAAAATACACAACCGAAGCGGGCGTGCGAAATCTTGAAAGAACGATCGGTGCGCTATGCCGGAAAGCCGCGCGCGAGCTTGCGGAATCGGACGACAAAAAGAGCGTCACGATCACGCCGCGCAATCTGCGCGCCTACCTTGGAAAAATCAAGCATCGAGACGAGCTTCCCGAGGACCGCAATGCGGTCGGAATTGTGAACGGACTCGCGTACACTCAAAGCGGCGGTGATCTTTTGAAGGTGGAAGCGCTGTCTCTTGTGGGAAGCGGCAAGCTTGAGCTGAGCGGCTCGCTCGGAGACGTCATGAAGGAATCCGGCAAGCTTGCCGTCAGCTACGTTCGCTCGGTCGCCGACCGCTACGGCATCGCCCCTCTTTTCTACAAGGAGAACGATCTTCACGTTCATTTTCCCGAAGGTGCCGTTCCGAAGGACGGTCCCTCCGCCGGCGTTGCAATGACGGTTGCGCTGATCAGCGCGCTTTCAGGACGTGCGGTCTGCCGCGACGTTGCCATGACGGGAGAAATCACTCTGCACGGCAAGGTGCTTCCAATCGGCGGATTGCGCGAAAAAACACTTGCCGCAGCAAGATCCGGGATTCGTCGAGTGATCATTCCCTACGGTAATCTTGACGATCTTGACGAGGTGGACGCCAAGGTCAAGGAGCGTATTGAATTTATCCCCTGTAAAACGCTTGACGAGGTGCTTGCCGTCGCTCTTACGGAAAGTGAGCTTCCCGTATGCGAGCCGTCAAAGGGCTTTCTCGGTACCTCCGACACCATTGTTGATATTCCAAGCGGCGTTGCCATCTGTGAGGAGCTGCCGGTATGAAGCTGAATCTTTCCAAGGTATCGCTCGTTATGAGTGCGGGATTCATCTCGCAGTTTCCGCGCGCACCGATTCCCCAAATTGCGTTTTCCGGTCGATCCAACGTCGGAAAAAGCTCCCTGATCAACGCTCTGCTCGGACGGAAATCGCTTGCAAGAGTCAGCGGAACGCCGGGCAAGACCGTCACCATCAATTTTTACTCTGTTGACGACAGGCTGTTTCTCGTAGACCTTCCGGGATACGGCTATGCAAAGCGCTCAAACGACTCGAAGCGCGTTTGGTCATCCTTAACCGACGGATACTTCACAAGGAACCCCAATCGCGACCTGCTGCGTCTCGTGCTACAGCTCGTTGATGCACGGATCGGCCCGACCGAGGACGATCTTATGATGATTGATTGGATGCGTGAGTCCGGCGTGCCGTTCCGCATCGTCGCTACCAAAATTGACAAGCTGAACAAAACCGAACGCGCCGCTGCAACCGAGACGCTTACCGCGCTTGCGCTCTCATCATCGGGTTATGAGCCGATTCTCTTTTCATCGGTCACAAAAGAAGGCGTGCAGGCTCTTTGGAATACGCTCAACGCCGTTCTTTAAACTTTGCTGTGAGGAAAAAAGATTGAACGAACCATCCTATCTGCTTCTGACGGCGGCTGCCGTGCTCATCGCGCTTACCGTTCACGAATATTCACACGCCTTCGTTTCCACACGTCTTGGAGATCCCACCCCCGCATATTACGGCAGACTCAACCTAAATCCCTTGCGCCACATTGATCCCATCGGCGCTATCGCCATGCTTCTTTTCGGAATCGGTTGGGCAAAGCCCGTTCCGATCAATCCGAGCTACTATCGGCATCCGAGACGCGGTATGGCGCTGACCGCAATTGCGGGCCCCCTGAGCAATCTGCTGCTCTCCTTCTTCTCCTGCCTTCTCTTCTTGATTTCGGCGAAGATTTACAGTGAAGCGGCACGAATGCTGCCGGCACATGGCTTTGCGCTCACCCTGCTCTATTATCTGACCGTATTCCTTAACCTCTTTCACGTTCTGAATCTCTCCCTTTCGATCTTCAATCTGCTCCCGATCACGCCGCTGGACGGTTCGCGTCTGCTCTATCTCGCGCTCCCCGAGCGTGCATACCATTGGTTTGCTCGCAACGAACGCTATATCTACTTTGCCGTCCTTGCATGGCTCATTCTCGGCGATCGATTTTTCCTTCTTTTGATGCGCATTGACACGATCGCCTCCTCGCGTCCTCTTACGCTCGTTGCAAGTCTTTTCGCCCCCACAGTCTGGATTTCCGGCGCAACGGAAGCCCTCTCCGGGGTGATGATCCGATTCTGGACGCTCATTCCGTTTCTGACATAACGACGTTTAACAGGTGCTTTATGGATGAACTGACCTACCGACTTGACCGATACGAGGGACCACTCGATCTGCTCCTCTCGCTGATTTCCAAAAACAAGGTTGAGATCACCGATATCCCGATTGCCATGATCTGCGATCAATACATGGAGTATCTCTCCGAAGCGCAGCGCATGGATCTCGAGATCGCCAGCGAGTTTATTGTGATGGCAAGCGAGCTGATGCTCATCAAAAGCCGCATGCTTCTCCCGCGCGAGGATGACGGCAGGGACGACCCTCGTAAGGAACTCGTGGACGCCCTGCTTCTGTACCGACAGGCAAAGCAGGCCGCCGAGGAGCTTCGCCCACTCTACGCCGAATTTTCGGGACGGGTAACCAAGGATAACGATGACGTTCCGCCCGAAAAGGGATTTCCCCTCGGGCTTGATACGGCGCTTCTCACGAAGGCACTCAACGTTCTGCTGGCGCGCTTCAAATCCTCCGAGCTTGAGCCCGAGGTGCTGATCAATCCATTGATCAAGCCGCACGTCGTTTCGGTTGAGGAAAAGATCGAGCAGCTTCTTGATATCCTCGATATGCAGGAAAGCGCTTCCCTTTTCTTTCTTTTAAAGGATGCCGACTCCCGTCCGGAGCTGTTAGCACGATTCATGGGTATTCTCGAGCTGACGAAGATCCAGCGAATCCTGATCGTCGAGGATAAAACCGGTATTGAGCCCGGGGAGGACGACGAATACGTTTCTCACCCCGACGTCAGCGGCCTGCGAATCCGTTTTATGATCAATCCGAACTTTAATCCCAACGATATTCCAACAAGCGAAAGCGAATTTGACAGTCATGAAGCAACAGAATCAAACGAATCCAAAGAATCCGATTGAAGCGGAGACAGAAGCTCTCGACCCAATGCAGGTCAAGGATACGAGAGAGCAGCCGCAGGAGCCCGATAGCTACGAAGAGGCGATTGAGGCGATTCTTTTCGCCGCAGGCCATCCCGTATCCTACGAAACCCTCGCAAAGGCCTTTGAGCTCCGCGGGCCGATCCTTCGGAATATGGTTAAGGAGTATGCGGAGCGGTACAACAAATCGAAAATTCCGCGAGGTGTCATTCTTTTGGCGATGGACAAGGAATGCCAGCTCTGTACGAAGCCGAAGTATCTTTCCTATATCCGTGCGGCGCTTGGTATTCGCAGAAACGGAACACTCTCTGCCGCAAACATGGAGACGCTTGCCATCGTGGCATACCATCAGCCGGTTACGAGAGCCTATATCGACGCGGTACGCGGTGTCGATAGCAGCTACGCCGTCTCCAGCCTGGTTGAACGCGGACTGATTGAGGCAAAGGGCCGTCTTGACGCACCCGGCCGCCCCGTCCTTTTCGGGACAAGCACGGCATTTCTCCGTTGCTTTGGACTGAATTCCGTCGAGGAGCTTCCGGGACTTGACAACGAGGAGCTTCAACAGGTGTTTCGGAAAGTTGAGGAGAAGCTCGAAAACGAGGCTGCGGAAGCGGCGCTTGATACCAATCAGATTACCATTGACGACGCAATGATGCAGAGCGAGGCGAATGAGCAAGTCCCCCCTCAAGCAGCTCCCGACGACGTATAGCACCTCAGGAGACACCGAAGCTTCCGTTTGATCTACCCGAGCCAAGCGAGCTCTGATTCTTTCGCGTAGCCTAAAAAAGGAGGTGAAGCTGTGACTGCTTTGATCGTGCTCGGCTGCATACTGCTCGCCGTTCTTTTGCTCCTTTGCGCGCCCGTGCGCCTGCGTATTACGGCAACCAACTCCGAAATCCATGCTAAAATCTCCTTGATGAAACTCATCCAAAAGCGTTTATATCCCCATTCGCCAAGCAAAAAAAAGAAGAAATCCGTTAGAAAAAGCAAGGCAGAGCCAAAAGCAGAGTCCTCTGCACCGAAAAAAAAAGCAACCGGCTCCTTGCAGCAATTACGCGAGCTTCGTTCCCTCGTTGCTGCAATACTGATCCGCATGCCCCAAACCTTTTCTCTGAAAATTCGAAGACTTTACGTTTCCGTGGCTACCGGAGATCCCGCAAGGACTGCGCTTCTCTACGGCACCGTATCCTCCTCCCTCTCTTTTCTGCTCGAATGGCTTGACCGTCATTTGTTTGCGATCCGTCCCATTCGTGCCGGATGCATAACGGTGAAAGCGGATTTTGAAGGAGAGGAAACCGAAACAAGCCTCGACGTTACTCTAAGCACCACGCTTCTCCGACTTCTTTCGCTTGGAGCGAAGGTCCTTCTTCCCCATTTCCTAAGGCGCAAAAGAAAGAATAAAAATCATCACCATACAAAGAAAGGAACGATCCCATGTCAGAAGTGAAAAGCAAGCTCAGCGACCTTATTGAAGCATCGCTTCGGAAGATCAAGGATCTTGCCGAATCGGATACCGTCGTAGGAAAACCGATCACAACGCCCGACGGAACGACCATCCTTCCCGTCTCCAGAATATCGGTCGGGGTTGTAAACGGCGGTCTCGACTATAGCGGCAAGCGCCGCTCCAAGGACGGTGCGAAGGAGTATTCCGAGGGAGATCCTCATTTCGGAGGTGGCGGTGGTGCCGGAATCTCCATGTCTCCGATCGCCTTTCTGATCGTTTCTCCCGACGGCAAGGTGGAGCTGATTCCCCTGACGCCATCGCCTGCCGCCGCTTCCTCCTCGGTTGACCGCATTGCATCACTGATCGAGCGCTCTCCCGAAATTCTTGAGAAGGCAAAATCGGTTTTTTCAAAGAAAAAGAAGGAAAACGAATCTGACGGCGATGAGATCCTTGAGTCAGCAGAGGATGCCGAGGAGCTTGACGCCGAATAAAGCGCCGAGTCAGCGCAAACAATAGAGGCAATCCTAAAAAAGGAGGCGCATATTTTGCGTTCTTTATCCATGATTGCCTCAATTCTTCTTCTTTTTAGTGTCGGTCGGCTTTTCCAAGCCGATGCTGTATCGGCAGGTGCGCCGGCGGCACCGTCGCTTTCGGCAGCTTCCTCGGTGCTTTACGAAAGAGGCTCTGAAAGCTTCGTTTTTACCAAAGATGCCGACACGCGCCGTCCGATGGCGAGTACCACGAAAATCATGACTGCCCTCGTTGCCGTACGACTTGCCGCAAATCTTGACGAAACGGTTACCGTGCCCCGTGAGGCGGTCGGTGTTGAGGGATCGTCCCTCTATTTAATGGAGGGCGAGCAAATCGCGCTCCGCGAGCTTCTGTATGGGCTTTTACTGCAAAGCGCAAATGATGCCGCCGTTGCCATTGCGATTCATATCTCGGGAAGCGTCGAAGCGTTCGTTTCCGAAATGAACGAGACCGCGACAAGCCTTTCTCTTGTAAGCACCCACTTTACAAATCCGCACGGGTTGCACGACGAGATGCACTACACCACCGCAAGAGAGCTCGCGCTCATCTCGGCGGAGGCGCTCGACGATCCGACGGTTCGTCAGATTGCCTCGACCGTTCGTCATACGATCCCAGAAACCAACCTGTCTCCCGCAAGAACGATCGTCAACCATAACAAGCTTCTCCGACTTTGCGAGGGTGCGATCGGGCTCAAAACAGGATTTACCAAGGCGAGCGGCCGTTGCCTTGTCGGGGCGTTCGAAAAGGACGGACTTTCGCTTATCAGCGTAACCCTTTCTGCTCCGAACGATTGGGAAGATCATAAGCGACTTTTTGCTTACGGTCTCGAAAGCCTTGAAAAACGAGTGGTTGCACCGAAGGGATCGCTCCATTATGAGATCCCTGTGATCGGTGCGGAGCGCGACTCGATCGTATGCACGAATGCGGAGGACGTCGTTCTGATCCTTCAAAAGGGAGCCGAAGCGCCCGAGCCTTGCATCCGTCTCTCGCACTTTGCCGTTGCACCGATCAGATCGGGAGCCGTCTTGGGCTCTCTCGCCTACGAGAGGAACGGAAAGATTCTCTTCGAGGTCTCGCTGATTGCGGAGCAAGCTGCCGACTCCCCGAAAAACCGCTGAAACCAAATACTTGTACTAACCGTAGATAAAGGACTCTCTCATGCAAAAGATTCGAATTCAGAAATATTTTTCAGACTGTGGACTGATGTCAAGACGCGCAGCAGAGGCGGCGATTAAAAACGGCGAGGTCTCCTTAAACGGTCATCCCGCCCATATCGGCGACTCGCTTGACCCTGCGAGGGATATCGTCACCTATCGCGGTGCTCCCGTCGTTCAGAAGAAACGTGAGCATACGTATATTATGCTCAACAAGCCGCGCGGATATATTACCTCGATGAGCGATCCGCAGGGTCGAAAATGCGTAACCGATCTTCTCTCCGGTATCAAGACCCGCGTTTATCCGATCGGACGGCTTGATCTTATCTCCGAGGGGCTTTTACTTCTGACCGACGACGGTGATCTCGCAAATCGACTCACGCATCCGAAGCACTCGATCCCGAAAATCTATCGCGTAAAGGTAGCCGGGGCCGTTTCGGAGGAGCAGCTTGAGCTTCTTCGATCCGAGCTTGTTATCGACGGCTATCAGATTGAGCCCGTGACCGTTTCCGTCCATCATACCAACGAAAACGGAACAACCCTCTCGATGGAGCTTTTCGAAGGCCGTAACCGCCAGATTCGCAAAATGTGCGAGGAGGCAGGGCTAACCGTCAAGCGTTTGAACCGCGTCGGTATCGGAAAGCTTCGCTTAAACGGTCTTGCTGTCGGAAAATGGCGAGCTCTTACCGACGAGGAGATTCGGTATATCAAGAAAGCAAGCGGAATGAACCGCAAATAAGGAGACGGTATGTTAAAAATCACTCCGATTCAATCCAAAGAGGAGCAGGCGACGCTCTGCGGCATCTGCAATATTGAGTACGCTCCCGAATGTCTTGCCTACCGCGCCTACGATGACGATCGCTTCCTTGGAATGACGCAGTTTCACTTTGCCCGTGACAACGGAATTCTGAAGAACATCGCTTCTGCCCCGGGCGTCAACGATTTTGAAGCCATGTTCATCATGGGACGCGCAACGATGGACTTCATTGATCGCATCGGAGCGCACCGATGTATCTGCCCCCCAGATGCCGGCGAAAGACGTCTTTTGCTTTCGATCGGCTTTCGAGACGGAAGTGACGGCATGATGCACGCCGACATGACCGATATGTTCTCCGGGCATTGCGGCGGGCACACCGTCCGAGAGCCCAAATAAAAGCAAGGCCTTATTCATTTTGTTGTGCGATTAAGGATGGCTCTCAAAGGTGCTGCTTCCTTTCGGCATAACCGAACAAAAAACGAAGAAAACAGGTGCTGCGCGTAGGCGTAGCACCTGTTTTTTCTTTACGCATCCTATTTTAAGGTGGAAAACCTTCGGGTTTTCTCATTTTTATCGTTTTTCTTCGGTTATGCCGAAATCAAGCGAGCCTCTTATTTTGCTGTCGAAAAAACAAAAAGGCTCCCGCGGAGAGCCTTTTAACGGTTTGAAAGCCATACGTTTTGAAAAATTCAATCATGATTCTTGACTCTTATTAAAACGAGCTCATGCATGACGAACATACAGACGAGGAATACAAATAGAAACGGCGGCAGAAGTGAAATGGCGATATTTTCAGCGATCACACCGAACAGAGGCGGCGTTGACAAAAATCCGATATAGCCGAACGCCATTTGAACGCCTATCATTGCCTGCGATTTATCCGCTCCGAAAACGTCGGGAGTCATATGAATAACACATGGATAGATAGGAGCGCATCCAAGTCCGATAACGATCAATCCAACCAGAGCAAGCACGGAGTAAAGCGGCAAGAACAGCAAGGCAGTCCCGACAGCCATAATCGCCGTTCCCATGCGAATAAGGAATCGGTCGCCAAGCTTCATCGCAAGTATGCCGTTTATGAATCTTCCTGATGTTATACCGATATAGAACATACTCACGTATCCCGCCGCGGCTTCGGGCGAGAAGCCCCATTTTTCCACGAAATACGTGCTTGCCCAAAGAGATGCGGTCAGCTCTATCGAGCAGTAGCAGAAAAACATCAAAAAGCACTCAATTGCCCCCTTGACAGCAAAGAGCTGTCGAAGGGTGAGCGGTTTTGCTTTGTTTTCATTCATTGCGGCATCGGAATCCGTACGGCCTTTCCTCCAAAGAGGGATACTTGAGAATATGATTACGGAAAGCACCGCTTGAATCACCGCTACGATAAGATAGCCACGACTCCAGCTTTTGAGTTTTACGAGCGCAAAGCTCATGATATACGGGCTGACAGATGCACCCACGCCCCACGTACAGTGAAGCCAGCTCATATGCTGTGCCTTATAATGCAAGGCTACGTAATTATTTAAAATAGCATCCACGCCACCGGCACCGAGTCCGTATGGAATTGCCCACAGCATCAGCATCCAAAATTGACCGCTGACAGAAAAGCCGAATAAGCCGAGAGCCGCAAGCGTACCGCTAACGGCGGTTACCAAGCCTGCGCCGAATCGATGCAAGAGCCTATCGCTGAACAGACTCGAAAGGATCGTACCCGCAGAGATGGTTGCCGATATAATCCCGGCGTATGAGATAGGCACGCTGATTTCGTCGTGAAGAACGGGCCATGCGGATCCTAAAAGTGAGTCGGGTAAGCCAAGACTGATAAAGGATATGTATATAAGAGCTAAAAGCAGGCTTCCCATTCCTTATCATCACCTCGTATGCGTGGTTGAGTGCGTTATATGTATGACAGCACAAAACCGCGAAAATCAATCTACGGTTTTGTGCTTTGCCTTTCGCCGACGGAAAAATTTTCTTCTCTCGGTAAGGGACCGATGAAAGGGCGGTTCTTTCGCGTACAGCCGTATTGGGAGACCGAATCATTTTTCGCCTTGTGTTTATTTCAGCTCAACGACGGTAACGCCGCTGTCGCCCTCCCCATAGTTCCCCAATCGGAAGCTTTTGACGCGCGGATCGGTTTTCAGACGCTCCCAGATCGCTTTTTTGAGCGCGCCGGTTCCCTTTCCGTGTACAATTCGTGCAACCGTAAGGCCTGCGAGCACAGCGCTGTCAAGATATTTATCGGTTTCCTCCCATCCGTCCTCGGCGTACCGACCGCGAATGTCGAGCTCCGGCTTGAAGCTTCCAATCACGGATTTTTTGATTTTTGCCTCACTCGGCCTTGCCCGTTGCTCGGTTGCGGGCGCCTTTTTCTGTCCGGTGATGAGACGGAGATCCTTTTCGGAAATCTTTGCTTTTAGGATTCCCGCACGCACCGAAACGAGACCGTCACGCCCTGCCAGCGCCGTTACGACTCCCGACTGATGATACGGAACGATATATACCTCGTCTCCGACAACGAGAGGGCGCGGCAGGACGTATTCCTCCTCGAGCGAAATGTTCGGAGCATAGGCGTCATATACGTGGTCGCTTTGCTTCAGTGCCTCGCGTACACGCTCACGCGCCTCGGCAAGCTGATTTGCGAAATCCCCGCGTTCCTGCTTTTTGCGAATTTCACCGAGCTCCTTGAAAACGTACTCGCTATTGATGCGCGCGCTGTCAATCATCCGTCTTGCCTGCTCGCGCTCGCGAAGGATCTGCTTTTCGGATTCGGCAAGCTTTTTGCGAAGCTTCTCCTCGGCATCCCTCTTGAATTGCTCATACTCAATTCGAAGGCGCTCGGATTCGTCGCGGTTGCGCTCCATTTCGATACGGTTCTCCTCAAGCTGCTCGATGACCCGCTCAAAGCGCCTGTTTTCACTCGAAACCATACGCTTTGCGGATTCCACAACGTCAGTCGGAATGCCGAGCCGCTCGGAAATGGCAAAGGCGTTCGACTTTCCGGGCGTTCCGACGATGAGCCGATAGGTCGGCCGAAGCGTGTCAATATCGAACTCGCAGGAAGCGTTCTGAACACCGGGGGTCTCGAGTGCGTACGCCTTTAGCTCGGCGTAATGCGTCGTTGCCGCAGCAAGCGCCGAGCAAGCACGAACCCTCTCGAGAATGGATATCGCAAGCGCCGCCCCCTCGACAGGATCGGTTCCCGCACCAAGCTCATCGAACAGCACAAGCGAGCGCGGTCCGACCGATTTCAGAATATCAACGATATTGACCATGTGCGAGGAAAAGGTGGACAGCGATTGCTCAATACTCTGCTCGTCGCCGAGATCGACGAGAATTTCGCCGAATACGCCGATCTCCGACCGCTCGGATGCAGGGATGTGAAGTCCCGCCTGCGCCATCAGAGAAAGAAGACCGATCGTCTTGAGCGTAACGGTTTTTCCGCCTGTATTGGGTCCGGTGATAATCAGGGTATCGTACGCTCCGCCGACCGAAACGCAGATCGGAACGACGCGACTCGGATCAATCAAGGGATGCCGAGCATCATCAAGGCGAACTCCCGGGGTATCGGAAATGCTCGGCGCGTTCGCCTTCATTTTATCTGCAAGCGACGCCTTTGCATAAATAAAGGAAAGCTCGGTTACGGCATAATAATTTTGCCGCAGAATCCCCGAGCTGTCGGCACAAGCGGCGGAAAGCTCGGCAAGAATGCGGTCGATCTCGGCGCGCTCCTTGCTTTCCAGCGTGCGAAGCTCGTTGTTCGCCTCGATGATCGCCATCGGCTCGACGAACAGCGTTGCGCCGGAGGACGAGGTGTCATGAACGAGACCCTTGACCTCGTTTCGGTATTCTGCCTTGACAGGAACGACGTATCTGCCGCCTCGCATCGTCACGATGTTTTCCTGCAGATATTTAGACCTCTGACCGCCCGTGTAGCCGGCGAGCGTATCCTTTATCCTGTTATTGACGTTTCGGATCTTGCGACGGACGTCGGCAAGTGCCGGGCTCGCTTCATCAGCAATCATATCCTCCGCCAAAATAGCCCGATCAATGGAAGACTCGAGGAAGCGATTTGCCTGAATGCGGTCGAAAATCTCATCTAAAACCGTCTCGAAAAGCCGATCGGTATGCAGATAGTCGATCAGCCCTCTCGAGCTGTGCAAAAGCGCCGAAATCTGAAGCAGCTCCGCCGTCGAGAGGGTTGCCCCCTTCTCGGCACGGTCCAGAGAGGGGAGCACAAGCTCGTCGGCACTGAACGAGGGATAGCCCTTGACAGCGATCAGACGCCTTGCATCGGTCGTTTCTCTTTGACGCTTTCGGACGGTATAGGGATCGTCGGTGGGAAGCAGTGTTTTCGCACGTGTCTTTGCTCCGCCCGTCGCTGCAAGCTCGACCAACATCTGAATGATCTTGTCGTATTCAAGCGTAGCAAGTGTTTTTTGACTGAAAAGCATGGTCCCTCCGTTATCTGATGACGTCTTTGTAAAATTTCAAGGTATCGTACCCGCTTTCAACGTGATTGAGCAAATACTGCTCGGCAGCAAGCTCAAAGCTCGCCTCATCCTCCTCGGCAACGCGGAACGCAAGCAATCGCTCAAGAGGCGCCGACATGACGTATCGCATCGTAGCACATACAGGCTCGGACAAAATGAGGATCGCCCGTCGTGCTTCCTCGCCCGAATAAAGAAGCGCACCCTCTCGCCGCTCTGCCGCCGCATACTCTCGGCACTCGGAGCAGACAGCAACGCCGTCCATAATATCCAGATAAAGAACTCCGTCGCGCCTTCCGCATTCGGCACAGCCATCCAGATCCGGCATGAAACCGATCAAAGCGGCAAGGCGCATCTCAAAGGCCGCCTTAATCTTCCCGAGCAGAGAGGGACCGTTTGCAACGGCATAGAGGGAATTGAGTGTGAGCCTGAGCACATCGGGGTCTGCATCGGCCGTCGTGACGTCGGAAAGCACCTCGCAAAAATACGCGGCAAGAGCCATGCGCTCAACCGAATTCCGAAGCCCGAAAAAGCTCTCGATCAGCTCAACCTCACGCACCCAGAAGCGATCGCCTTTTTTGTACAGAACGTAGCTTCCGTAGCAAAAAAGCTGTGCCGCCGCCATGTATCGGCTTTTGAGCGAGCGGCTATTATTCGCATAGGCAGAGATCGTTCCATGGCTTTCGGTCAGAATCGTGACGATCCGATCGCTCTCCGAAAGATTCACGGCTCGAATAACGACCCCCTTGACTTCAAGAAGCATCTTATTCGTCCCTATAGCCGAAGTTGTTTAGATTGCCGGTATTGTCACGCCAATTTTCCTTAACCTTCACCCAAAGATCAAGGAAGACCTTTACACCGAAAAAGCGTTCAAGATCCTCTCTTGCATAGGTACCGACGGTCTTGAGGGTTGCACCGTGCTTACCGATGATGATTCCCTTATGGTTCTGGCGCTCACAGAAGATTTCGGCACGGATTCGGAGAAGCTTCCCTGCTTCCTTGAACTCCTCGATGGCAACCGCCGTACCGTGCGGCACCTCGTCCTCAAGAACGCGAAGCAGCTTCTCGCGGATGATCTCCGAGGCGATCTGTCGCTCGGGCTGATCGGTTACGATATCGTCTGGAAAAAACCAAACGCTCTCGGTAAGGTAACGCTCACACTCCGAAAGAACGGTTGAAACCCCCTTACCGTGCTTTGCTGAAATCGGCACGACGGCATCGAATTCATGTGCCGCAGAATATGCCAGAATGGCATCGCCGATATTTTTAGCGGTAACCGAATCGGTCTTGTTGATGACGAGAATACAGGGCAGATTCCCCGCCTTAACGCGAGCAATAATCTCAGCTTCAATATCCCCGACCTCGCTTCTCGGCTCGACGACGAGAAGAACGGCATCGCTGTCACCGAGCGAGCCGGTTGCCGCCTTGACCATGTAATCGCCAAGCTTCGTACGCGCCTTATGAAGGCCTGGCGTATCAAGAAATACGTACTGATCGTCACCGACCGTATGGATTCCCGTAATACGGTTGCGCGTCGTCTGCGGGCGCTTGGAGGTGATCGCCACCTTCTCCCCGAGAATCGCGTTGAGAAGCGTGGATTTTCCAACGTTCGGGCGTCCGACGATTGCGATAAATGCTGTTCTTTTCATAGAAGCCTCACTTTCAATCAATTCCAAGTCTTTCCACGATCTCTCGCTGACGGCGGCACATATCCTCGTCATCTTCGGGCGAAAGCTCATGATCGTATCCAAGCAGATGCAGCGTGGAGTGGATCGTCAGAAAAGCCAACTCGCGCAAAAAGGAATGTCCGAGCTCCTTTGCCTGAGCCTCGGTTCTCTCCACCGAAAGAACGATATCTCCAAGCGTTACGGGCTCGTCCGCCGTTGTTTTTGCTTCCCCTCGTTCGTAGATCGGGAAGGAAAGGACGTCGGTCGCACTATCCTTGCTTCTGAATTCGGCATTCAGAGAGCGAATATATGCGTTATCACAAAAGGTAACCGATACCTCGGTGTTGCGCTTAAAGTCCTCATAGGAGAGGGTTTCGAGAATCGCCCTTCGAACGACACTCTTCGTTTGGTAGCCAATCACCGTCGAAAGATTGGTTGCCGTATAGTCAACGAACAGTCTCGGCTCCTTGCCCGCATAGTGTACTATGGGTTTCATTTCTCTTTTTCCTCCCGTCTTGCCGTAAAGTTTCGTCTTGAAGTCTCACTTCTCTTTTCTTTTTCATAGCGGTCGTATGCGTTAATGATCTTCTGAACAAGGTGGTGCCGAACGACGTCTCGGTCGCTGAATGCGTGAATCGAGATGCCATCAATCCCTTTCAAAACCCGAGCCGCAACGCCGAGTCCGCTCTTTTTTCCGAACGGCAGATCGGTCTGCGAGGGGTCTCCCGTAACCACCGCCTTCGAGTTTGTTCCGAGACGGGTCAAAAACATTTTCATCTGCTCACAGGTCGTGTTCTGTGCCTCGTCCAGAATGATAAAGGCGTCGTCAAGCGTTCTGCCTCGCATATAGGCAAGCGGCGCAATCTCAATGGTGCTCCTTTCCAGCTGCCTTTGGAAATTCTCGGCACCGAGCATCTCGTGAAGCGCATCGTAGAGCGGACGGAGATACGGGTCAATTTTATTTTGCAGATCGCCCGGCAAAAAGCCGAGCTTTTCGCCTGCCTCGACCGCAGGACGCGTCAGAATGATGCGTGAAATCTGCTTACTGCGAAGTGCATCAACCGCCATGGCAACGGCAAGGAAGGTCTTGCCGGTTCCGGCAGGTCCGATCCCGAGCGTCACGGTGTTCTTGCGAATTGCATCCACGTACCGCTTCTGTCCAACGGTTTTTGGACGGATCGGCTTCCCCTTCATCGTAACGCAAACCGCATCCTTTAGGCTCGTCAGATCCTCGGCTTCCCCTGCCTCAACCGCCGAAAGAACGTAATCGACGCTCTGCTCCGAGAGGGAATCTCCGTCAAGGAGCATGCGCTTAAGATATTCGATAACCGTTGCGGCAAGCGATACGCGATCCGAGCGATCTCCGCATATGAAAATGGCGTCGCCTTCAGATGGCGAGGTCGAGGCGCCGTTCGATATGCGAACCGAAAAACGGTCCTCGATTTTCTTAACGTTCTCATCACAGGTGCCGAAGATTAGGGACGTGACAGCCCCCGACTGCGTCGTCACGATTTTTTCGGGCATAACTACTCCTTTGGTCTCATTCGTCCAATATAAAATACTCCGATAATATTCTACTCATTTTCAAGTGAAAATTCAAGTGTTTTTGCAATATTTATCAGATATTCTATATCGGCGGTAAGCGTATAGCCCTCATCATCATAGCTTGCCGTCACCGAACTTGAAAGAAGCTCTCCTTCCGCCAGCAAAACCGCGAGTCTCTCGGATAGAAGCCGCCCTGCAGCTTTGGCGGCGTCGCTTTCGCTGAGCTTGATCTCTCTTACGGTGTATTCAGCCCGATATACGCGTTCCCAGAAGATCGGCAAGCGAATTTTTCCAAAAAGATACGCCGTTGCGCGATCGGAAAGATCTCCCTCGCTTTCTCCAAACGAAAGCCGACGTCCGAAAAGCTCAACGGAAAAGCCTACCCCCTCGTTTGCAACCGTGACGATTTCCTCACTTTTGAACGGAACCCTGACCGACACCTGCTCCCTGACACGACCGATGACGCGGCCACTCGCGTATACGGCCGAATGCGAGCCGACTCCGCTGACCAAAAGCTCCCCGGCATGAACAACTGATCCGACCGAAACACTTGCTTCCCCGCTTTCGATTTGCAGATCAACGATAACCGCATCCTTACGCGCAACCAGATTGGCACCGCATTCCCGCGTACTCTGCAAAGATAAATCTTCCTTCTTCGTCGGGATCCATTCAACGATTACTTTAACCCCCTCTCTACGTATCTGCATCCAGGCAATCCGTCTGTCAAGCTTCTGCATTTCAAAGCAAACCGTATCAAAGTCAAGCTCCCGAAAGGAAACGCCCTCCCTTAAACCAAATTCCGAAAGCTCCTCAATCAACAGATCGGGGTCGATCGGACCGCTGCCGAGGACCTGGATTTCCCAAACACGCGACCTGCAAAAGAGAAACAAGGAGAGTCCCAAAAAAAGTCCCAGAAGAAGCCCGCATCGCCGAAGAAGGCGTTTAAGCAAAACGGGGAGCCCTTTTTTTACCTCGTTTTTTACAGACACCCCCGTCCCATTAAGAATGCCTTGGAGTCTTTTTGCATCAGCACTGAAAAGAGAAATCCAAAAGCCGTCCGAACGGTTCTCAGCCGAAAGCACTTGAATTCGCTCGCTGAGCAAGCTCTGATAAACCTGCGTTCGATCCGCCTCTGAAAAGGAAAGGCGACTCGTCCCGAGAAAAAAGTTAAGCCCCTTCAAAATTCACCTCCGCTTCGCTGTTCCGGCAGGAAAAAGCGATATTCCGAACGCCGCCCTTCACCTCGATCGCTCCGGAGCTGTAGCTTCTGCAAAGCAGTGCTGTACCGCATATCCTAAGTTCGCTTGCTCCGAGATCGATCTCAAGGTGCTCTTCCGTATATTGTAAGATTTTTTTGGCACCGCTGACGACCAAAAGCATCTCTCCGCCCCCACAAGCCTCTGCCTCGAGGTGAAACGCTCTTGTCAATCTCTTCGGCACCGCCTTCTTTTCTTCTCGTTTTCTTCGAGTCATAACTTGCTTTTGCTCCTCATAGGTTTTCATGCGAATGTATGCAAAAAGGAGTAGGAACATGACAAAGCGAGAATCCGCAGAAAAACATCTGCCGATCTTTCCGTTCGTCGCAACCGCGAGTGCCGTTTGTCTTTTGCTGATATACCCCGATACCGTTTCGGAGGGCGTACGCTCCGGGCTTTACGTTGCCTACCGGAGCGTTCTTCCCGCCATCATCCCCTTTATGGTTGTTGCGGATCTTCTCGTTGCCCTTGATCTCCGAGCGCTCGATGAAACGCTCGGTCGCTTCATCGGAGCGCTTTTTGGCGTCTCAAAGGTGGGGAGCAGAGCCGTATGGATCGGCATGCTCGGCGGCTTCCCCATCGGCGCCAGGGTTTGTGTCGAGCTGTTGAAAAGCAACGCAATCTCAAAGGACGAGGCAAGGCGCCTGCTGTTTTTATCCTCGATTGCCTCCCCTGCATTCGTTATTACCGGTGTCGGCTTCGGCATGCTCGGAAGCATCCGCCTCGGTGTCAAGCTATATCTGACCGTTGTCATATCCCATTTTCTCATCGGAATCGCAATGCGGCGAAGATCAAACGCGGGAGCTTATCCACCCTCTCGCGCAGACGGTATCGCAAACGAATTTTCTCTGACCAGGGCCGTTGATCGCGCCGGTGTCGCCTCTGTTAACGTCGCCGCTTACCTTACCTTTTTTTCGGTATGCAGTGCCCTAATCCACCGATTGATACCGTCACGTATCGTCTCAACCCTTCTCGTCTGCGTGCTTGAGATTGGAAGCGGTGCGGCATATACCGCAGCGCTTCGCTCCTCTCTCGCATCTCCGATCCTCGGATTCTGCATCGCCTTTTCGGGTGTATCGGTGTATCTTCAGATCAAGTCCCACGTCGCTGAGGCAGGGATTCCCATGCAAAGCTATTTGCTCGGCAAGCTATCGAGCGGCGTGCTGGCATTCATTCTTTCGCTTCTGTTTCTCCCTTGACGGCACGGAAAAAATATGTTAGAATAAGACAAGATCAACCGAAAGGCAATGAAAAATGATAAAGCATCCCGAAATTCCCCCCTGCTGTGCAACCTGTGAATGGTCAACCCCTGTGACGGAAAATGACGAACTCGTGTTTTGCTGCCGAAAAAAGCGCGAGCGGAACGGGCTCGCCTGTTGCCGGAAATATCAATTCGATCTGCTGAAATATTTGCCTGCAAAGCCGAGATCAGTCACAACGCTTGATCCGACAATGCTCGAAATATAATAAAGGGGCTGAGTCACTAATACTTGGGGCGTTATCATCGCTTTTGAGATTGAAAAAAGCAAAAACGCCGAATTCTCAGTTTGAGGTCCCTTTTGGGGCTCGCTTGATTTCGGCATAACCGAACGAAAAACGATAAAAAGGAGAAAACCGCAAGTTTTTTCACATTAAGAATAGGATTCGTAAAGAAAAAGCAGGTACTGCGCCTTACGCGCAGCACCTGTTTTCTTTGTTTTTCGTTCGGGTATGCCCAAAGGAAGCATCCCCTTTTTATTTTCAATTTAGCCGTTAAGTCTTGCCTCAAGAGCGTTAAGCTCCTCGTAAAGCTCGGCGGGAACGCGGTTTCCGACCTGCTCATAGAAGGCACGGATACCGGGAATATCCTCCTTCCAGAGTGCCGTGTCAACCTCAAGAAGACCCTCAACCGTCTTCTCGTCGATATCAAGTCCGGAAATCTCGATGTCCTTAACGTAAGGAACGTAACCGATTGCTGTTTCGCGAGCGTCTACCTTTCCCTCGCAACGCGCAAGAATCCACATAAGGACGCGCATATTATCGCCAAATCCCGGCCAAATGAAGTGTCCCTCGTCGTCGGTTCTGAACCAGTTAACGTGGAAAATCTTCGGAGCGTTCGGAATCTTCTTGCCCATATCAAGCCAATGCTTGAAGTAGTCACCCATATCGTATCCAACGAAGGGACGCATCGCCATCGGGTCGCGGCGGACGACACCGACAGCACCGGCTGCGGCGGCAGTCGTCTCAGACGCCATAATCGAGCCAACGAAGGTACCGTTCTGCCAAGAGGTGGACTGATAAACGAGCGGAGCGGTCTTCGCACGGCGACCGCCAAAGACGATCGCAGAAATCGGAACACCTGCCGGATCGTTGAACTTGTCGGAGAGACAGGGGCAATTGGTAGCCATCGCGGTAAAGCGAGAGTTCGGATGGGCACCCTTCGAGCCGTCGGTGAAGTCCCAAGTCTCGCCCTTCCAGTTGCGAGCATTCTTCGGAGGATTCTTATCAAGACCCTCCCACCAAACGGTGTTGTTATCAAGATTCTCAACAACATTGGTGAAAATCGTATTCTTCTTTGTCGTTGCAAGGGCATTGGGATTCGACTTTTCATTGGTACCGGGAGCGACACCGAAGAAGCCGTTTTCGGGGTTGACAGCCCACAGACGACCGTCAGAGCCGATTCGGAGCCAGGAAATATCGTCTCCTACGCACCATACCTTATACCCCTTCGATTTATAGAACTCGGGCGGAATCAGCATGGCAAGGTTGGTCTTACCGCACGCAGATGGGAATGCAGCGCAGATATACTTAACGTCACCCGTCGGATCCTCGATACCGAGAATCAGCATATGCTCTGCCATCCAGCCCTCTTTACGACCGAGGTAGGAAGCGATACGGAGAGCAAAGCACTTTTTGCCGAGCAGAACGTTTCCGCCGTAACCCGAGTTGACCGACCAAATGGTATTATCCTCGGGGAAATGACAGATATAACGGTTTGCTTCGTCGATATCCGCACGAGCGTGAAGTCCCTTGATAAATCCGGCGTCATCACCGAGCGCCTCAAGAACGTTGGTACCGACGCGGGTCATGATCAGCATGTTAAGAACGACGTAGATCGAGTCGGTCAGCTCAATGCCGTACTTTGCAAAATCACTCCCGACGATGCCCATGGAGTAAGGGATGACGTACATCGTTCTTCCCTTCATCGAGCCGGTGTAAAGCTTCGAGAGCTTCGCATAGCACTCCTTGGGATCCATCCAGTTATTGATGTTACCGGCATCCTCCTTCTTGGAGGTGCAGATAAAGGTTCTGTCCTCAACGCGCGCGACGTCGTTGATGGCGGTTCTGTGAAGATAGCAGCCGGGAAGAAGCTCCTGATTAAGCTTCGTCATCTCCCCGGTCGAGCATGCCTGTGCCCGAAGCTCCTCGGCCTGCGCCTCGGTACCGTCGATCCAAACGATCTTATCGGGCTGCGTCATGGCAGCCATATCGTTGATCCAATCCAGAACGTACTTGTTGTTGGTCATAGTGTGCGCTCCTTTATATAAATAATTAAGTAAACCAATTTACCGCGATTATAGTATAGCACAATCGTTTTCGAAAAGCAATCTTTTCAATTGATTTTCCTGACGGATTTTTCAACATTTGTCGCTATTTAACAAAACGTTAATAATCTGTCAATCCATGCGTTCCGACAAGCACTCCCTCGCTCCTTCAAAATTTGACTTTGCCTTCCGTGATATTTGGTATTTTCTTCCAGTTTGATTGACCTCTTTTTGTGCAGGATTACCAATTGCCATTTTTTGGTAATTGTGATAGAATATGAATACAAGAAGAAAAAAAGAAAAAGGAGTAGGATCATGGAAAAAGACACAAAAATCATCATTGCGGATGAAAACGCCGAGATCAGACGGCAAATGCGCGACTGCTTCACGCGAGGCGGATTCCGAGTTGTTGACGAAGCAAGAGACGGCGAGGAGGCCGTTGCAAAGATCGGACGGGCGCACCCGGACGTTGTCATCGTTGATCTTTGGCTGTCAAAGCTCGACGGAATCGGCGTCATCCGCGAGGCAAAAAAGCTGAACTACGGACACGATACAGCCCCTGCATTCATATTGATCTCCATGGTAACAAATCAAGCATCCTTCCTTGAAGCAAGCCGCGCGGGAGCTGATCTTTGCCTGCCTAAGCCCCTGAGCTATCCGAGTCTTTGCGAGCACGTCAGCGCAATCGTCGGCGCCAGAAGAAGCGGCGGAGAGGGACAGAGCGGAGATGCTACACCGGATATTGAGACGCAGGTAACGAAGATCATTCACCAGATCGGCGTCCCGGCACATATCAAGGGATACCAATATCTGCGAACGGCAATCATGATGACCATCGCGGATAACGAGATTATCAATTCTGTCACGAAAATTCTCTACCCATCGGTGGCGAAAAAATATGCAACGACCACCTCGCGCGTTGAGCGTGCCATTCGGCATGCCATCGAGGTCGCGTGGGATCGTGGAGATATTGATACCCTCAACTCCTATTTCGGATACACGATCCAAAACAACCGTGGGAAGCCAACGAACAGCGAGTTTATTGCCATGATCGCAGACAATCTCCGTCTGAAATATAAGCTTTACTGAGATCTGCAGAAAAAGAGCCCGTGCGAGCAGAAGAACGTCGCACGGGCTCTTTTTCGGCTTTTGAGAAAAACAAAACAAAAAAATCGCCGCAAGGGCGATTTCATGAATAAAAATGGGGAGAATGATGGGACTTGAACCCACGACCTCCAGGGCCACAACCTGGCGCTACCACCAACTGAGCTACATCCTCCGTACCGTGGCGTACCTTGGGGGATTCGAACCCTCGACCTACTGCTTAGAAGGCAGTTGCTCTATCCGGCTGAGCTAAAGGTACATATCGGACAACACGCATATTATAGCAACTAAAGGTACATTTGTCAAGGGATTTATTCGAAAAATTTGAAAAAACAAAATTTTCGGGCGGCAAGTCGATATGCCGCCCGAAAATCGAGTCACTCCGTCTTGGTCCTTGCCACCTCGGTAATGGAAGAAGCAAGCCCTGCGATCCCCGCAATGCTCGATGGTACGATAATCTTGGTTGCCTTTCCGTTGGCTGCGGCAACGAAGGCCTCAAGCGCACGAATCGAGATAACCGCCTCGGAGGGAGTTGCGGCGTTGATCATCTCAATACCCTTTGCCGTTGCCTGCTGAATGCGCAAAATCGCTTCTGCCTCACCCTCCGCCTCGCGCATCTTCGATTCCTTGACCGCTTCTGCCGCAAGGATAGCGGATTGCTTATTCGCCTCAGCCTCGAGAATCATCGACTGCTTGCGTCCCTCGGCAACGAGGATGGCACTGTTCTTTTCACCCTCTGCGCGAAGAATCGCCTCGCGGCGCTCGCGCTCCGCCTTCATCTGCTTCTCCATCGCATCCTGAATTTCTTTTGGCGGAATGATATTCTTCAGCTCAACGCGATTGACCTTAATTCCCCATTGATCGGTCGCCTCATCCAGGATTGAGCGCATTCTTGTATTGATCACGTCACGGGACGTCAGGGTGCCGTCAAGATCAAGCTCGCCGATGATGTTACGAAGGGTGGTTGCCGTCAGATTCTCGATGGCAAAAAGAGGATTGGTAACGCCGTAAGCGTAAAGCTTGCAGTCTGTAATCTGATAAAAAACGACGGTATCAATCTGCATACGGACGTTATCCTTCGTAATCACCGCCTGCGGAGGGAAATCGACGACCTGCTCCATTTTTACCACGCGCTTACCGACCTTTTCAAAGAAGGGAACCTTAATGTGCAGTCCCGTATCCCAGGTTGTTTTATAGCTTCCGAGCCACTCGATGACATAAGCATGTGCCTGAGGAACGATGCGAATGTTGGCAATCAGAATCAAAAGTGCCAGACCGAGAAGCACGCCGAGGATGATAAGGGCGGTTGCGCCGCCGCTGACCATAAGAAGTGATGAAATCCCAAACATAGCAAAACCTCCGTTTTGAATTTACTTTTATTTGCAGATGAGCTTAACGCCCTCGATCGCCATGACCGAAACGACCTCTCCCACCTCAAATACGATATCCGGATCCATCGAGCGAGCCGACCAGATCTGCGAATTGACGCGCACCTGTCCGCAGCCCGAGAGATTATCCACACGCTCCGTCACGACAGCCCGAGAGCCGACGATTGCATCGACGTTGGTTTTTGCGCCGGATTTCGGAGAAAGAAAGCGACGGAATACCGTTTTTGCAAGAACGATTCCGCATCCCGACAGAACGAAAAACACGGGGATCTGCACGAAAAGCGGAAGCTTGAACAGCGAAAGAACCATCGCCGCAAGCGCGCCGGGGACAAGCCAGATGGAAACGAGTCCCACAGTCAGTGCCTCGACGACAAGCGATACAGCGACGACCCCAAGCCAAAAAAAGGTCATATATTCCATAGTGAAGCTCCTTTAAAATGCTGAAATCAGTTGTATTTTGCGTAGACCATCGAATATACCTCGAAGCGTCCGGAGACGTTTCGAACGTGGAAATATACGTAACGAAGCTCGTCGCTTGCGATATCGTTGCGGTACGTACCGTTGTTATCCATAATTTTGTATCCGACGCGATAAAGGCTCAAGACACCGGCATCGTCATCCTCAAACGTTTTCTGATAGGTTATTTCAATATCGTAAAGCTTCTGCGCGGTAAACGGCTCCTTTTCTCCGGCAATCCGTCGGTAAAAATCCGAGAAAAAGGAATTGTAAAGCTCTGCGTCTCCCGCCCTTACCGATTCGATCACGCGATATAAAAGCAGCACCTCGTTGCCGAGCGCGAGATCCTCGTCGCTTGTGACGGGATATCGACCGAAGCTCGGAATATCGGCGTATACGGTCAGACGGTCCCCGAGAGCAAGATAGTCCGGATCGGACAAAGCATCCTCGCCCCAATCCACGGGAGCAAAGGGTCCATCGGACGGCTCCGGGAGATAAAAGTCGGGAGCCTCGTCCTTTTTCAAAAGGTAAAGCGCCAAAACAGAAAACGCGAGAATGCAAGCAAACGTGATCGCAACGATCAGAAGCTTTTTCTTGTTTGAAAGCTGATTCCTTCCCGTAGACAAAATCAAAGCCTCGCTTATAACAGATTAGTTCTTCCCGACATGGCGCGATGAAGCGTTACCTCATCCGCATATTCGAGGTCGCCGCCGACGGGTATGCCATAGGCAAGGCGTGTAAGTTTGATCTCAAAGGGCTGTAGCAGCCGAGCAAGATAAGACGCCGTGGTTTCCCCCTCGACGGTGGGGTTGGTCGCAATAATAATTTCGCGGACCTCCGGGGTTGAAAGCCGCTCAAGCAGCTCCTTGATATGAAGCCGATCGGGGGTCACTCCGTTCATCGGCGAAAGCGCACCGCCGAGAACGTGATACATTCCCCTATAGTCGCGGATCCGCTCCATCGCCATCACCGCACGTGCATCCTCAACGACGCAAATAACGCTTCTGTCTCGGTCGGGATTCGAGCAAATCGGGCAAAGCTCCGAGGCGCTGAGATTACAGCAAACCGAGCATGCTCGGATCTCCCGCTTCGCAGTCAAGATGGCCTCGGAAAAGGATTCGGCACGCTCATCGCTTCCCGTTACGATCGAAAAGGCGAGCCTCACCGCCGTTTTTCCGCCGATGCCGGGGAGCCTGCGAAACTCTTCGATCAATCTCTGAAGAGGGGCAATATAATCCGCCATATCAGAAAGGAAGCCCCATTCCGGGCATACCGAGCCCCATCGGTCCCGTCAGCTTCTGCATCTCCTCGCTTGCGGTATCGGTTACGCGGCGGATCGCCTCATTGACGCCGGCAACGATGATATCCGACATTGTTTCAATATCATCGGGATCCACAATATCGGGATCAATATCCAGTGAAAGAATCTCCTTTTTGCCGTTGATCTTAACCGTAACGGCGCCGCCGCCAGCAGAAACCTCGTATTCCCTGCCCTCAAGCTCGTTTTCAAGCGCAGCCATATCCTCCTGAAGCTTCTGCGCCTGCTTGAGCATATCCTGCATGTTTCCCGCACCGTTTTTCGGAAGTCTGACGTTCATGATCTATCCCCCTAAAATGATTATGTATTTCCGTGGCGTTAAAATTCAAGTTGATTTTTATTTTCCTGCTTCGCAACCGAAACGAAACGGACAGCGCACGCCTGCAGCCCCTTCGATTTTACAAGATTGAGAAGCATCGTCTTCGAGGTCTCATCCCCCGAGAGCATCCCGAGAAAAAGCTTAACAGTCAGCATAACGGTCAACGTACCGTCCGATGAAATCTCGGCGCTCGAGCCCTTTAAAAAGGGGCGGAGAGAGGGCTTCAGATCGGCAAATTCCTCAAGAACGAGGCTCCAGCAGTCAACCGCTTTGGCGCCATCGTTTTGAGCGACCTTCTCGGGTTTATCCTCTTGCTTGTTCTCATGCGGAGTTTCCCCACGCTCAGCGGATTCGGCTCGCTCGGCAGTGTTTGAAGTCGGTACCGAATCGTTTGCGGCAGCGGGCGCGGAAACGCCCCCCGAAGCAATCAAACGCGCAAGCTGCTTTTCAAGATCATCGATTCTTGCAACGAGACTCTCCTGCGAGCAGGAGAGCTTCGGCTCGCACATCCGTACGAGTGCAAGCTCGGCGATGCTGCGCTTGCCTTGTCCCGCTCTGCGGAGCCCGTCAAGGGTTTCCTCAAGCACCCTGCTGTGATACAGCATTTTTGCAAGCGGAATTCTTGCCGCACGGTCGGAAAGAGCGCCCTGCTCCGTCTCGGTCAGATCGAGATATTCCTTAGCGTCGCCAATCGTTTTGACGACAATGAGATCGCGATAATAGTTAATCAGCTCTACCCAAAATACCGTCAAATCCTGCGATGCCCTCACAAGCTCATCCACGAGCCGATAGAGCGCGGGATAATCGCGGTTGACGAGTGCATCGACGACCTTCCCCGGCGTTTCGCGTCCCCCGACGCCGAGAACACGGGCGACAAGCGACTCGGTGATCTCCTCGCCCGTTCCCGCACAGAGCTCAAGAAGGCTGATTGCGTCGCGCATTCCTCCCTGTGCCATTTTGGCAATCAGGCGCGCGCCGGAGTCCTTTAGCGAAATCCTCTCCGAGTCGGAAATCAAATTCAGACGGGAGATGATTGCATCGGAGGTGAGTCTGCGAAAATCGTACCGCTGACATCTTGAAACGATAGTGGACGGAAGCTTGGAGAGCTCGGTTGTAGCCAGAACGAAAAGCACATAGGAAGGAGGCTCCTCAAGGGTTTTCAGAAGCGCGTTGAAGGCACTTCCGCTCATCATATGAACCTCGTCGATGATATAAACGCGATACCTGAGCTCCGCCGGAGTAAAGACGATTTCCTCCTTCATATCGCGAACGTTATCAACGCCGTTGTTACTTGCCGCATCCATCTCAATAACGTCGGTTGCCGCACCGGCATCGATGCTTCGGCAGGCGTCACAGCAATTACAGGGGTTGCCGTTCACGGGATGGAGGCAATTAACTGCCTTCGCTAAAATTTTTGCACAACTTGTCTTGCCGGTTCCGCGCGAGCCACAGAAAAGATACGCATGAGAGATGCGATTTTCGGCAATCTGATATTTGAGAATATCCGTGATCTGCTCCTGCCCCACGACGTCATCAAAGGTCGTTGGGCGCCATTTTCTGTACAATGCCCGATACATGAGCAAATCCTCCGTTCTTCCGAAAACGATCGAAAACTATAAAAAAAGGCGCGAGCTCAGCCGCGCCGCCTTCCGAGGCGGGCCTGCTCTCGCCGTCGGACAGAACCATACACCGCAGAATCGAACCGTTCTTACATACGTTAACCGCCATCAATGCTCCAAACAGGCACCCCTACGGCACATCAAAATCAACCGCTTAATGCTGCTTGGTTCCCCACCTGACATGATTCACAGCCTTCGATTGCGTAAGACCCATTCTTCAACGCACCTCAAAACGGCGCAGACTACACAAAAACGACCCTCAAACGCGGAATTCATCCCCGCTACAGCGGATTGCGGATACAGGGCACCGCTACCTCCCCGATTAGTATGGCTCCGTCCGACGGCGAGAAACGATGTTCCCGCGTCCACAGATAGTATACCATATACACGCTTACTTTTCAAGAGAAATACAAAAATTCAAGAACAAATTTTCAAATTGTTTACACGATTACGATTCCGCCGCCCGTAGACAGCACCTGCCCCGTCACAAACGATGCCTCACGGCTCGAAAAATACAGAACAGCCGACGCAACATCCTTCGCCGTTCCGAGGCGGCATACCGGTGTCTCGTCGATCAGGGCACGACGGTCGGCATCTCCGTAGCCTGCCATCATATCGGTATCAATGACACCGGGAGCCACCGCATTGACGGTGATCCCGGAAGGACCGAGCTCCTTTGCAAGCGCCTTCGTAAAGCCAAGAAGCGCAGCCTTCGTTGCCGAATAAGCAACCTCGCAGGAGGCACCGACCATCCCCCAGATCGAGGAAACCGTAACGATCCTGCCAAAACCCGCCCGCACCATATCCGGAACGGCTTTCCGCGCATAGAGGAATGCCCCCGTCACGTTGACGGCAAACAGACGGTTCCATTCATCCAGCGAGAGATCGGTCAAAAGACCGCTTGCGCTGATCCCTGCATTCAAAACGAGTGTATCAACCGCTCCGCCAAGGCATGCCGCCGCCTTCGAGATAACCCGTTCGGTATCGGATTCACTTGCCGCATCCCCGTAGATTGCGTATGCGCCGCACTCGGATGCAAGGGAAAGCGCCTTCTCCTCGGAGCCGAAATACGTAAAGGCGACCGATGCGCCGCGCTCGGAAAAGCAACGAACGATCTCGGCGCCGATCCCCCTGGAACCGCCCGTTACCAGGACTCTGCGACAATTAAAATTCTGCATATGAATCCACCATCCTGTTATTCTGTCATTATTTTAGCACTTTTTAGAAGTGTTGTCAATTCAGGGAAGCGCTTTCGGCAAATAATTCCGCTGCTGTCGGAAATTAAAGCGATACTCTTGCCGAAACCGCTTGCAATACGACCTTTTTCGTGCTATAATATAGTCCGACATTACGATACGGAGGCGTTTTCATGATTTACGTGGCAGACAGCGACGGCGAACTGATTCTGAAAACGCGTAGAATGCTCTATCTCCTCGGAATCCCGTCGATCGGCGGCAGCTACCGCATGGCGGACTACTACGTGAAAAAGGAGCTGTGCGATCTCATTCTGCTTCCCAGACCGCGTGCAGACGATCGCCCGAAATACTTTTGCCGCTCGATGCAACGCCGTTTCCCGAGTACTCCCACCGTTATGCTTTGCGGACACGAATATGACGGTCAAACGATAACGGATAACGCAGACCTTGTCGTGCGTGCGCCCTTTTCCCCATCGTCGGCGATGCGCGCCGTATTTCGTTTTCTCTCTCAAAACGGATATCGGAATCACGGGGAGCTGCGTGTCGGGGCTCTCGCGCACAAGGTTACAAACGGCGGATTCTATTATACGGCGGAGTTCATCAGGCTGACCGACGCGCAGAGCTCGATTCTTCACACCATGCTCGACCGATTCCCGTCTCCGCTCGCTCCAAAAACGCTTCTGAAGCTTTCTGCCGATCCGAAAAAATCGCCGAAGCTTCACACCCTTTCCCCGCAGATTTGCCGAATGAACAAGCGATTTTTCGAGCAATTCGGAGTTCGACCGATCTCCTATCATCCGGCGATCGGTTACTATCTTTCCATCACATAACCCCGGAAGGAGAATATACCATGATACCAATGAAAGCCATGCAGGAGCATATCCTGAAGCTAAAAGAAGAAAAAGATTTCTGCATTCTTGCTCATACCTACGAGACGCACGATATCCTTGAGATCGCCGATTTCACGGGGGATTCCTTTGCCCTGAGCCGAAAAGCTACCGCGGTTCCGCAGAAGAACATATTGATGTGCGGCGTCCGCTTCATGGCAGAAACCGTCAAGCTTCTCTCCCCCAAAAAGCGTGTTTTGATCGCATCCCGGGATGCAGGCTGTCCGATGGCCGAGCAGTTTACGCGCGCCGACGTTGAGGCGTGGCGTGCCGAGCATCCCGACGGCATCGTCGTTGCATACGTCAATACCACGACCGATATCAAGCGTGCCTGCGACTATTGCGTAACGTCGGCTTCTGCCGTCAAGATCGTTTCCGGGCTTCCCGACGACAAAGAAATCCTTTTTATTCCCGATCGAAACCTCGGCTCCTACGTTGCTAAACATCTTCCGAGTAAAAGGCTCGTATTCTGGAACGGCGGATGTCCGGTTCATAACGCCATTACCCTCGAGGAGCTGCTTGCGGCAAAGGCGCTGCATCCGGATGCGCTCGTTCTGACGCATCCCGAATGCAGAAAGGACGTTGCGGACGCATCCGATTTCGTCGGTTCAACGACCGAGATCATGGATTTTGCCGCAAAATCCGAGGCAAGCTCCTTTATTATCGGAACCGAAAACAATATCGTTACCCATCTGCAATACGAGCTTCCGAATAAGCGCTTCTACCCGCTGTCCAAGAGAATGATCTGCAGCGATATGCGCCTGACAGCGCTTCCCGACGTGCTGGCAGCGCTCAACGGAACAGGCGGATTTGAAATCCTGCTTGACGCGGATACTCAACGCGAGGCTCGTGTGTGTATTGATCGCATGATCGAAATGGGATAAGCCAAACCAAGCAAAACGGTCGCAAATGCAAAATTCGCATTTGCGACCGTTTTTGTTCAGAAGCCGAATCTCCCGTTGCCCCCGAGCTCCGACGAGATTTCGAGCAAGCGGTTATACTTTGCCACACGCTCCCCTCGGCAAGGGGCGCCGGTTTTGATCAGCGGTGCCAGCGTTCCGACGGCAAGATCCGAGATTGAATCGTCCATCGTCTCGCCCGAACGGTGCGAAAGAATGTGTCGGTATCCGTATCTGCCGGCAAGTGCGATGGTTTCGAGAACCTCGCTGACCGTTCCGATCTGATTCGGCTTGATCAGAATGGCGGTTGCGCTCTCCTTGACAATTCCCAGGCGCAGACGCTCGGCGTTCGTCACAAAAAGGTCATCTCCCACAAGCAGGAGTCTGTCGCCAAGCTGCTCGGTTAAGGTACTAAAGCCCCTGAAATCATCCTCCCCGAAGGGATCCTCAAGGGAAAGGATCGGATATGAACCGACAAGATCGCTCCAGAAGGAAAGGAGCTCGTCCCCGCGTAGCTCCCTGCCACGCTTCGGAAGACGGTAACGATCGCCATCCGCCCATTCGGATGCCGCAGCATCGATCGCAAGCCCTACCTGTTCGGTCCGGTAACCTGCTCTTTCGATTGCCTTGACGAGAAGTTCGAGTGCCTCCTCATCTCCGGAAAGATCGGGCGCAAAGCCCCCTTCGTCTCCCACCGCAACCGAAAGACCGCGCTCGAGAAGTATCCCACGCAGCGCATAATAAATCTCGCTTCCGGCTCTCAGGGATTCTTCAACGCTTGAGAATCCGTGCGGAACAATCATGAATTCCTGGATATCAACGTTATTGGAAGCGTGCGCTCCGCCGTTAAGCACGTTCATCATGGGAACGGGAATCCGTGCGGCCGCCGTTCCGCCGATATACCGATACAGCGGAAGCCCGACCGAGGCGGCGGATGCCCTTGCAAGCGCAAGCGAAACCGACAAAATGGCATTCGCACCGAGATTCGACTTGTTTTTCGAGCCATCCAGTGCTATCATATTACGGTCTGCCGACGCCTGATCGTATGCGTCGCATCCAACGAGAAGCTCGCGAATCCTTTCCCGTACGTTTTTGACTGCCGTTAGAACACCCTTTCCGCCGTAGCGCGGATCCTCACGGTCACGAAGCTCTGACGCCTCGTAGGCACCGCAAGATGCTCCCGACGGTACGGAAGCGACACCAACCGAGCCGTCCTCCAGCGTAACGCGGCTTTCAACGGTCGGATTTCCTCTCGAATCCAGAATCTCACGTGCCGTAACGTCCGAAATTTTGACTATAGGCATAAAATCAACCTCCAAGCGTGTACTGATAGAATCAGTATTCCGCAATCGGTTAAAACTATCCGCAGTCATTGGGAAGCAAAGCGATCGAATCGACATATACTGCTCAAAAAAGAATCGAAAGGAACGCACATGATATTCCATTACTGTACCGAAGGAGACAGCGTGCTTTCGATCGCACGCGAATATGGGGTATCCCCCGTCAGGCTGATCGAGGAAAACGGTCTTGCCGATCCCGATCGGCTTGCCGTCGGACAATGTCTTGCAATTTACCGAAGCAGTCGCGCCTACACCGTGCGCGGCGGTGACACCTTCGACGGAATCGTTCGTCGCTTTGCGATGAATGCTCGGGATCTTTTGAAATTCAACCCGGGAATTGGTGATAAAAGGCTTCTTTATCCCGGACAGTCTCTTGCGCTCGGACGCGTTGAGACCTCTTATGGGCCCTTGACGGTGAACGGATGCATCAGCAAGCACATATCCTTATCCAAGCTTCGTTATTTTTCTTCTGCCCTGACTTATCTAACGATAACTGACTCCGATTTGATTGACAGAAGTGGTTTCGGTTCTCAAAAAGAACGTGAGCTCATTGATTTCTCCGCGCAAAACGGGATTCTTCCGCTGGTTCTCGTTCATCCGTTCGGAGATCCCGAAACGCTTGCAACGATGATTGCAAGGTCCGGCTATCGCGGCGCACAGCTGCATGAAGCAGGCGACCGCGAGGTAGGCGAGCTCTATGCAAGGGCGCTGAAGAAGGCCGGGCTGATTGCCCTCGTTCCCTACTCCAACGAACGTACCGACGATGCTTGCGACTGGCTTACCGTTCCGTTTGGGGATCACCGTGTCTCGACCGTTGAACGCTTTCACGCGCTTCCTCTCGATTCGGAGCAGGCTTATCGCATCATGGCGGAGCTACCCTATTGCGGCGTCGAAATCTCCTCGTCAGACGGTCGGTGTATCAAAACCCTGCCGTTGGCGGATTGCACGCATCTCGCTTATCGGCGAAATTCTCCGATCAAAAAGCGGGATGACGGAAAGGTCGGCTTCAGCTTTACCGCAACGGTCTTTGGATCCCACGAACACCGCGAGGTGATCTTTGACGATCTGGCAACCTTGAAAAACGGACTCGCCGTGCTCGGCGAGTCCGGAATTTGCGGAATGACGATTTACCCTGAATGGTGCCCTCGAGGATTACCCACGCTTTTGCACCGCACCTTTGACGTCATCAAGACGGGAGACGAAAGAAGCGACGGGCATTTCTATCGGTGATTTCGGCGCATTCCTCGGCATCCATTCCCTTTGCTTCGGCAAGTGCGGCACAGGTATAGCAAAGATACGAGGAATCGTTGCGTTCTCCGCGAAAGGGATGCGGCGTCAGATAGGGCGCGTCGGTCTCAATGAGAAGCAGCTCTTTCGGAACGACTGCCGCCGCCGCACGGACCTTTTTCGCGTTCTTAAAGGAAACCGTCCCCGAAAAGGAGACCATCCAGCCACGCCTTGCGAGCTCGCCTGCCATTTCCGGACTGCCGCTAAAGCTATGCAATACCCCACGAACGCGTGGGTGATTGAAAATCGCCCGCATAACGTCACCGTGCGCCTCACGATCGTGAATCACGACGGGGATATCGAGTGTCTCTGCAAGCAGAAGCTGTGCCTCAAAATAGCGCGCCTGCTGTTCCTTATCGGTTTCCTCGTAATGATAGTCAAGACCGATTTCGCCGAGCGCAACGACCTTGCCGCGATTGCTTTGAATCAGATGCTCAATCTCTGAAAGCTCGGTGTCGAGATCTGAAAGGAATCGCGTATCCGACGGATGAATCCCTGCCGTTGCATAGACGTCGGAAAAACGGTTTGCCAGCTCAACGGAAGACCGCGAGGTTTCGGGATCGGTCCCGACGTTTACGATTCCCGAAACATTCCCCGAAAGGAGAGCGCCGATCAAGGAATCGGCGCTCTCGGAATCTTCGGAGAATTTCGAGTCCCAATAATGTGCGTGAGAATCGAAATATTTCATCAGTGGATACGGTCTCCGTTTTTGGTTTTGGGGTCCAGGAAGAGAACGCGAACGTCGTCCTCGCCGCTTGCAAGAAGCATCCCTCTGCTCTCGACACCGCAAAGAACGGCAGGCTTCAGGTTGCAAACGATCGCAACCTTCTTCCCGATCAGTTCCTCGGGCTCGTAGAATTTTGCAATTCCCGAAACGATCTGTCTCTCCTCGTAGCCGAGACTGACGCGAAGCTTCAAAAGCTTCTTCGCCTTCGGAACTCGCTCGCAGGCAAGCACCTCGGCACAGCGAAGCTCCACAGCAGCAAATGCGTCGATACCGATCTCCGCCTCATGCTCCGGCTCGGGGATGACTTCCTCGGACTTATTCCTTTTGGCAAGCTCTGCCTCAATTTCCGCCAGACACTTTTCCTCGTCAATGCGGGCAAAGAGGGTGAACGCCTCGCCAAGCGGCACTCCGCAGCGAAGAGCGCCGAATGCCGAAATTGTCTCATACGAGGAAAGATCGCTTGAAAGCTGCGCAAGAATCTTCCCTGCCGTATCAGGCATAAAGGGCGTCAGAAGCACCGCACCGAAGCGAACCGTCTCAAGAAGATTATAGAGGACGGTTCCGAGTCGCTCACGCTTGCTCTCGTCCTTTGCGAGAATCCAAGGAGTCGTTTCGTCGATATACTTATTTGCGCGGCCAAGCATCTTAAAGATCGCCGCAAGAGCATCCGAGATGCGATAGCTCTCCATTGCCTCACGGGATTCGGAAACGGCGCGTGCGGCGGCCGTTTTCAGCTCTTCATCAATCGGCTCGGCGGCGGTCGGCGCCGGAACGATTCCGTCAAAGTACTTTTTCGTCATGGCGTGGGTGCGGCTGACGAGATTGCCGAGATTATTGGCAAGATCGCGGTTGTAGCAGGCGATCACGCTCTGATAGGTGATGCTTCCGTCATTTGCATACGGCATCTCGGAAAGCGCGTAATAGCGGACACCGTCAACCGAAAAGCGCGCGGCAAGATCGTCGGCGTACACGACGTTCCCCTTGGATTTCGACATCTTATCCGCACCGAAATTAAACCAAGGATGACCGAACACCTTTTTGGGAAGCGGAAGTCCGAGAGCCATCAGGAAAATCGGCCAATAAATCGTGTGAAAGCGCAGAATATCCTTACCGATGATGTGCACGTCGGCGGGCCAATAATGACGGAAATGCTCCGACTGCTCCTCGTAGGAGAGGTCGGGGTCGTAGCCGAGCGCAGTGATATAATTCGTCAGAGCATCGAGCCAAACGTATACGACGTGACGGTCGTCGAAATCAACGGGAATTCCCCACTTAAAGGACGAGCGAGAAACGCAGAGATCCTGAAGACCTGCCTTGAGAAAATTGTTCATCATCTCGTTTTTGCGCGACTCGGGCTCAATGAAGCCGGGATTCTCTTCGATGTGACGAATCAGTCGGTCGGCATACTTCGACATCTTGAAAAAGTACGCCTCCTCCTGCGCCTGCTCAACGGGGCGACCGCAATCGGGGCACTTGCCGTCAACAACCTGCGTAGAGGTAAAGAAGGACTCGCAGGGCGTACAGTACCAGCCCTCGTACTGTCCCTTGTAAATATCGCCGCTTTGGTAAAAGCGACGAAAGATCTTCTGCACGGCGCGCACGTGACTCTCGTCGGTGGTTCGGATGAAATAATCGTGACTTGAGCCCATCAGATTCCAGATGCCGCGGATTTCCTCCGCAACACCGTCAACGTAAAGCTGGGCAGAGATGCCGGCCTCCTCGGCAAGCTTTTCAATCTTCTGTCCGTGCTCGTCGGTTCCGGTGCAGAAAAAAACGTCCTGCCCGATCTGACGGCGGAAGCGAGCGATCGCATCGGTCATAATGATCTCGTATGTATTGCCAAAATGAGGCTTTCTCGATGCATACGCGATTGCGGTCGTAATATAATACTTCTCGTTTTCCATTTGTTTCCTCCCGAGCGTTCCGTCTTGTAGACGAACGCAGCTATACCCTTTTATTATAACATTCTTTTACCGTTTTTACAATACATAATATGAATTTTCACGTAAAAACAAAAAATGATTGACACCCGGCTTTGATTTTGATATAATTAAATGAAGATGGGAGGTGATGGGATGCCGTATTTTCCGACACTCGTCGGTTCTGACGACGTCAAAAACAGAATCGGCGAAACGATTCGTGCCAATCGACTTTCCCATGCCTATCTGATCGAAGGACGGCGCGGAAGCGGAAAACGTACGTTTGCAAGGCAGATTGCCGCCGCCGCTTCCTGCGAGAATCGCGGCGACCCGTTAAGCTCGCTCCCCTGCGGCACTTGCGCGGCGTGCAAAAAAATTCTTGCAGAAAAAACGCCCGACGTCCGATACCTCGATCGGGGCGAAAAGGCAACGGTGAGCGTTGAGTCCATCCGTGAGCTCCGATCCGAAATGGCTCTTTCCGCAACCGAGCTTGATCGCAAGACGTTTATCATTTCGGATGCCGATGCCATGACGCCTGCCGCGCAGAACGCGCTTTTGATCTCACTTGAGGAGCCACCGCCGAACGTTCTGATTCTCCTTCTTGCGGAGTCCTGTGAGGCGATGCTCCCGACGATTCGAAGCCGCGCACAGCTTTTGCGTATGAGGTACGTTGATGAGGAAAAAATGCGCGAGCATCTTCTGAAAACCAACCGAGATGCCGCCGCTCTTGCCAACGGCGCCCCCGAGAAGCTGTCTGCCGTCATCTCTGCCGCCGACGGCAAAATCGGCGAGGCTCTCCGTCTTCTTTCCGTCAAAACGCAGACAGAGCTCTTCAAAAAGCGCCAAACCGTCTCCGAGCTTGCTCTCGCCTTTGCCGAGGCAAAAAGCTTTTCGTCTGTTTATGCGGCAACGATGAAGCTGCCGACCAAGCGTGCCGAGCTCTCGGAGCTTCTTGCGATGGCGGCGGATGCCTTGCGCGATCTTTGCACCGTAAGACGCTTTCCCGATGCCAAGCTTCTCTTTTTCCTTGACCGTGCCGAGGCGTCTCGTCTCGCCGGACAAGCCGACTATACGCGGCTGTTCTCGACAGAATCCGCAATTCGTCGTGCACAAAACGATCTTTATGCCAATGCAAACGTACAGGTCACGCTGACGGCTCTTGCCACGTCGGTTTTTGCCGTCAACTGATCCGATTCGGAAAGGAACCTATATGAACGAAGAATATACCGCCAAAGCTATTGACGGATCAACCGACGCCCCTGAGCTGACCGAGGTGGCAGACGTCTCGTTCCGCAACGCGGGAAAGAGTTACTTTTTCTCCCCGAACGGGCTGAGTTTTTCGGTTGGCGACCGTGTCATCGTCGAAACCTCTCGCGGACTCGAGATCGGCTCGATCGTCCTGTCAAATCACAAAATCGAAAGCGCAAGCATCACGCCTCCACTTCGGAAAATTCTGCGGAAGGCGACCGAGCAGGATCTCGAAAAGGCGGAAAAGAACCGTCGCGCCGAGCTTGACGCTGCCGTAATCTGCCGCCGAAAGATTGAAGAGCACGGGCTGGAGATGCGCCTGGTCGATGCCGAATACACCTTTGATAACAGCAAGCTTCTCTTCTATTTTACCGCAGAATCCCGCGTTGACTTCCGAGAGCTGGTCAAGGATCTTGCCTCGGTTTTCCGCACGCGCATTGAGTTAAGACAAATCGGCATCCGCGATGAAGCGAAGATGATCGGGGGACTCGGTGCCTGCGGTCGCCCCTTCTGCTGTACGACCTTTCTTTCGGATTTCGTGCAGGTTTCGATCAAGATGGCAAAGGAGCAGAATTTTTCGCTCAACTCCGCAAAGATTTCGGGGGCATGCGGACGGCTGATGTGCTGCTTGCGATACGAGCATGAGATTTACGAGGCGGCTTTGAAAAAAACGCCCCCCGTCGGCTCCTATGTCGCAACCGCCGCCGGAAACGGAACGGTTGTCGAGGTTCGGACGTTGCTTGAAACCGTCAAGGTCCGACTTGACGACAAGCCCGAGGCGCCCCGTCTGTTCACGGTCGATGAGATCGAGGTGCTCCGTGCAGGCAAAGGAAGAATTCCGAGATCAAACGATGCCAATTGAGTATTTTTCACATATTTTTCAAAAAATATTCGTTTCCCTCTTGATTTTTACGCAAAGTATGATAGAATGATTATAGCTCAATACATTGGAGGTGTAAATCATGGCTTATAAAATTACCGATGAGTGCATTAAGTGCGGCGCTTGCGAATCCGAGTGCCCCGTCAACTGCATTTCCGAGGACGATGCAAAGTTCGTAATCGACGCAGACGAGTGCGTTGAGTGCGGAAGCTGCGCAGACGCTTGCCCCGTGGGTGCTCCCGTTAAGGAAGACTGATTGATGCACAGGAAAGAAGGCGGTTCGGTTTCCCGTTCCGTCTTCTTTTTTTCGACGAAAACATCCCTGAAAGGACAATTATGAATTCGAGCGAGCGTATTGACACCGTTAACGATTCGATTCGACTGATTCAGCGCTCCGACGGCCTCACCTTCGGAACCGATGCCCTGCTTCTTGCCGCATACGTTCGCACAACTGCTGCCGGCAGGGCGCTTGAGTTCGGAACCGGCACGGGGATTGTTTCCCTCCTTTGTGCAACGCGGAAAAAGGCATCGCATATTCTTGCCGTTGAGGTGCAGCGCGAATTTGCCGATATTGCAAGGCGAAACGTTGCCTTAAACGGACTTGCTGACGTTGTTGAGATTGCCTGTGCCGATATCCGCGAGCTCGGCGCATACGGCGGTGACGGATCGGATATTCTCTATACCAATCCCCCCTATATGACGGTATCGGGCGGATATCCCAACGCCGCAGATGTCAAAAACATCGCACGCCACGAGGTTGTCGGAGATATTGACGATTTTTGCGCGGCTGCAAGCAAAAAGCTGCGCTACGGCGGCCGCTTCTACTGCGTCTACCGCCCTGATCGAACGGTCGATCTGCTTTGCGCGATGAGAAGAGCGAAAATTGAGCCCAAGCGACTGACCTACGTTTTAGCGGATGCGACGTCGGCGCCGTCGATGCTGCTCATTGAAGGAAAGCTTGGCGCCGCCCCCTCTCTTGTAACCACTGCCCCGCTCATCCTCTATACGGATTCCTCGCACACCGAATATACCGAGGATATGAATTTTATTTTAAGTAACGGAAGCTTTCCGGAAAGGAGACGCCCCCAATGACAGAAGGCACACGCGCCTTTGAAGAAAAAAACCGTACCGAGCACGGCGTGATCTATCTCGTTGCGACGCCGATCGGGAATCTGTCCGATCTCTCTGAGCGCGCGAAAAAGGTGCTCTCTGAGGTTGATTTCATCGCGGCAGAGGATACGCGCAACACCGCAAGACTCCTTGGCTGCTTCGGCATCAAAAAGGAGACGGTCAGCTACTACGAGCATAACAAGCGCGAGCGCGGCGAGCTGATCCTCGCGCGCGTACAATCGGGCGAAAGCGTTGCGCTCGTTACCGATGCGGGAATGCCTGCGATCAGCGACCCCGGGGAGGATCTCGTACGTCTTGCCGCCGAGCGCGGCGTACGGGTACTGATCGTACCGGGTTGCTGTGCGGCAGTATCCGCCCTTGCACTCTCCGGGCTGTCAACCGGCCGCTTTGTCTTCGAGGGATTTCTCTCGGTAAACAAAAGAGAAAGACGCGAGCGTCTTGCCGAGCTGAAAAACGAGCGGCGAACGATGATCCTTTACGAGGCACCGCATAAGCTTCGCACCACCCTTGCAGATCTCGCAGACACCTTCGGCGCAGACCGTCGTATTTCTCTTTGCCGCGAGCTGACCAAGCTCAACGAGGATACGCTGCGGACTACTGTTGGCGATGCGATCGAATACTACAAGGGAAACGACCCGAGAGGCGAATACGTTCTGGTTTTGATGGGACAAGCCGAGCACCAATCCATTCACGGTGGGAAATCCTCGGCTTCTGATCTCGGCGAGCTCCCCCCCGAGGAGCACGTTGCGATCCATGAAAGAAAGGGGCTTTCGCGAATGGATGCGATCAAGGCGGCGGCAAAAGAGCGCGGTATTTCCAAAAGCGAGCTCTACAAATTTCTTTGCGATAAGCGATAAAAAAAGGACGTCACAATAGAGCTGTACCCTAAAGGACAGTTTTGCCTACCGCCAGAAAAAGCAGAAACCGCAGATTGATTTTCTGCGGTTTTTTTGATATAATAGACTTATAAGCAATATCTTGTGAAATTAAAAGGAGGAATATTGTGAAAATAGCAGGAATATGCTTTCTTATTCTTGGTGGTGTTTTACTATTGATATCGGGATTATATTTTATCGCCTACTTAATATTTGAAAAATCACCACATAAAACAGGCAGGACTCTTGGAAAACTGTACGGTAGTAAATATAAAAAGGATGTTAATGTTTGGACCGGATTTGGAAAATATGATGGACCTCCGAGAATTGTTTTCACCATAAAGCATCTAACAAAAACAAAATACGTATATAATGTAAACAACAAACTTTATCTTTGTGCTTTGGAGTTTTTTAGGAAACCGCATAAAATACCAAATAATTCGTGGGTAGTTTATATCAAAGCATTTCCGTGTATTTCATATTTAGACAACGATGAGAATTGCATCGGAGCTTTTGGCTTTTGTGCTAAAGCAATTATTTTCCTTGGAATAGCAATATGTACGTTGGGGTTAGGAGTTGCATTTTTATCGAAAGTTTAGATGTTGATGTTATAACAAAATACATAAATTTTCTAAATCAATTTTTATTTATAGAGAAACATTAGGGCTTGGATACGCTAAAAGCCTCCCTTGTGTAAAGGGAGGTGGCACGCGTCAGCGTGACGGAGGGATTGTAATGCAGAGAAAACACAATAAAGATATTGTGCCAACCGCAAAAATGTTGCGAAAGAATATGACTAAAGAAGAAAAACATCTTTGGTATGATTTTCTTCGCACCTATCCCGTTCGCTTTTCTCGCCAAAAGGTTCTCGGAAAGTATATTGCGGATTTTTACTGTGCAGAGGCAAAGCTCGTCATAGAGCTTGACGGTTCAGGACATTATACCGAGGAAGGAAAACAATATGATGAAGAACGAACCGCTTTCCTTGAAAAATACGGATTGACGGTTATCAGAATACCGAATACGGAAATACATAAAAACTTTCGGGGTGTTTGCGAATATATTGATCGCCTCGTAGAACAATCCCTCAGTCAGCTTCGCTGACAGCTCCCTTTACACAAGGGAGCCTTTTTTTGTTCATCTACGCTTTATCAATTTTCCTGACAAGCACTGCTTTTGTGGACACAAAAGCGCATATTATTTTTCAAACACAAGAATACTTCCTAATTTTTCATCAGTCATTCGTTTATAAGCCGTAAATCCAACGGCTCTTAACAACTCTTCTACACCTTCAGCAGACGTGTACATTCTTATTTGCTTTGCCCAATATATCATTTCTTCTTCAGAGAAACCGTATTGTTCAAATCTTGCATACGCTTGCATTTTATTAGTGTTCAAACAATGCAAAACGATTTTACCGCCGGTCATTAATACCCTGTACGCTTCCTCTATGATCGTAGGGATTTCTCGGCATTCTTCCAAGCCTGCATTACAGCAAACCGATGTAAACATACAATCTTCAAAAGGCAATTTCCATAACGATGTGGCAATACCCAAACCGTTGATGTTATAATATTTAGCGAGAGCGTCAGCGTTTTTTGCACATACAAAATCTATATCAACACCCATATAATAGTCGCGAGGTGTCATTTCTCTCATAACCGCGTTTGTTCCACCGCCCGCGCCTATCGTGAGTTCAAGAATACGATTTTCTTGTTGATGTAGGATATTATTCGTGTAGAATTTCCAAAACGAAGGATTGTTTTTTTGCCATTTTGACGCTTGTTTGGCTTTTTGTTCTCCATTATCGATTTTAGAACTTACAGAAATAGCCTTAATCATCGAATTTGCATCAATATCATCACTAAGCTCATTTCTGCCCGAAATCCAAAAAGGCAGTCCGACCTTTGCATAGTTTTCTAATCGACGAATGAATTCTGCTTTATTAGGGATAATCGACTTGAAAAACGATTCTTGATTCTTATTATAATTTTCAAAGTCGTGTGGGTAAAATCTATCGCAATTCTGCTTTGTAAATGTCTTTAAGGCATCAATATCATCCCAAAACAAAACTTCATCCAATGCATTCAAAATCATCTGACAGCACTCCTTTTTTTATTTGATAAATTATAGCATATAAATTATGCAAATACAAGACTTGATTTTTTGCCGATTTTGTGGTATAATATATGTGTAAAAATTAATGCCGAGAGAACCCGAAGTGGTTACTCTCGGCATTTTCTACATTTCAAATCTGCTTTATAGCAGGTGCACCAAAAGGATCCTTTTTCAGTTATGAGACTCCGTCGTTTGGTTTAAAGCCAAATCCATTATCTCTTATCTATTATCTAAAAAAGACCCCGAAGGGTCTTTTTCATTTTTTTGTTTATCTCTGGATTCTGCCGGATCC
>JAZNFP010000004.1:0-19451 GCA_045576095.1 Eubacteriales bacterium | reverse complement strand
AAATAGTATTTTTATACATTTATCATTGTATCACTTTTTTCGACAAATTGCAAGCATTTTACGATATTTTCTTCAATGAACGTTTAATTTTTTCAAAATCCGTAAATTCATATTTCGCGTGACCGACATCGGCGCTAACTTGTCTGCTCACCTATCAATGATCGTTGCTTCGAGCGCCTTTTCTTTGTTTACTGCATATCAATTTTTGAGTTCTAACGAACTTGTTTCCGATTCTAAAAGCAAAACGCGTCCATATCCATCATGCGTGTACCAACGGCTTTGCGCCTACATGATGGAAATGATCGCGACGAGCTTTTTCTTTGCTTACTGCGTATCAAATTTTGAGTGCTGATTTTATTTCGCAACCTACTTGACAAAGATGCGATTGTAAGTTACAATATCACAACTGCAGAAGAGGAATCAGTTCTCTGCTCTGCCTGACCACATGTTTATCATCTCTTTCTGTTTGGCTGACCACATATGGTGATCGGTGTGTTTCTTCTCTGTTCTCAGCGGTTTTCTTCTCTACACTCCGCAAATTTCTTCTCTTCCGGCGGAGTGATTTTCCAGCACATTTACCACCCGAAAACAAGACCACATATCAATCATTGGGTACTCGGATTTGACCACATCTTTGACCATAAACAGATCCGGAGTACACGGAGACAAGAGTGCACGAGAGCATGAAAATGCCGTTTTTGCGTAGCAGAAAGGGCTAGAAAAAGCAAAAACGGCTAGAAAAAGATATTCGGGTCGGTTGGGGTAATAGAGTCCGCAAGTTCAAGGCGGTGATGCGTTGCACGTCCACTCTTATTTTTTCTGCGTTTCGCGTGGGGGGATTCCGTATTCCTTTTTGTACATCCGTGAAAACTGTGCGGCGTCGGTATAACCGCACAAAAACGCGACCTCGCCCACGGTATAATCGGCACTGCGAAGCAGCCGCTGCGCTACCGCCATGCGATAGCGCAGCAAATAGCGTTCCGGAGAGCAGCCCTCACTGCGGCGAAAAATTCGGCAAAGGTAGGGATGCGACAGGTTCAGCGCACAGCAAAGATCGGCAATACGCCATTCCGGATCGCTGTATCTTGACTCGAGATACTCCTTTGCACGGGCGACGTAACGCTCCGCCGGCGTATGGATAGGCTTCACTTCGGCGTACCTTTTCTCCAAAAGCGCGTAGACCGAAAACAGGCGGCTGAGCAGATCGTATGCTCCGCCGATGCCGCTCTCGGTTTGGCGCACCGCTTGCAAAATGATTGCGCCGATCTCCCGGCAAAGAGAACGGTCAGCAACAGTTTTGGAGGACTCCCAACCGATCTTGCGAAAGAACACGCCCGCATTTGCACCGCGCAGACTCATACCGCAATATTTCCACGGTGTAATGTCGTCGGGATAATAGCGAACCAGCTCTCTTGCACGAACGAAAAAGACGTCCCCCGCCTGCAAGCGACGCATCGGTGCATCACCGACCGAAAAATAGCCCTGCCCTTCCACGACGTAATGCAAGCTATAGCTTTGGTGCATCCGCTGCCCGTAAATGGGAGGCATGGCAGGATAGGAGTGTCCCGAAAAATCATCGTACCACAGCTTGATGCTCTGCCCTTCGCACGGCACGGGCAGATCACTTTCCCAAAGAAAATCCTGTGTTCTCTCTACCGCTTTGAACTCCATCTTCGTTTTTGCCTCTCTTTCTCCTTTTATTTTACCACGTTTTCCCTCCCTTATCAAGTTTTTTTGAAAAAAGAGGATAAAAAAATACAAATGATTGCAAAGTTTTTACTATTCTTTTCTATACTCGTGTGTTATAATAGCATTAATAAAATCCAAAAAGGAGGATTTCATTGATGAGCATGCCGGATATTAACCGCATTCCCCCCGAGGAGCTTGGCAAGGGAAGCAGTATTGTCCTTGACGTCTGCGACACCGAGCAGGATCTCTATTGGAAGATGGCGATCGAGGTCGTGGAGGTCATCGCAGAAAACAACAAGAAGGGCGAGCCGACCCTGATGGTCGTTCCTTACGGCCCTCTCGGTCCTTACAGCCGTTTGGTGTACCTGGTCAACAAGTACCGCATTTCCCTCAAAAACTGCATCTTCATGAACATGGACGAGTATCTGACCGACGACATGAAGTACATTAGCACCGAAGATCCGCTCTCCTTCCGCGGCGGCATGGATCGCATTTTCTACAGTCAGATTGACCCCGAGCTCAACGTATTGCCCGAAAACCGCTACTTCCCCGATCCCGACGATCCCGAGGTTCTCTCCCGCCTGATCGAAAAGTACGGAAAATTGGATATGGCTTGGGGAGGCGTTGGCATCAACGGCCACTTTGCCTTCAACGAGCCGCCCGAGCCGGGTGAAACCTGCACGAACGAGGAATTCCTCGCGCGCAAGACCCGCGCTTTGGCAATCTCTCGCGAGACCAAAACCATCAACTGCTTCATGAACTGCGGAGGCGATCTTAACGGTATCCCTAGCTACTGCGTGACCGTCGGTATGCAGGAAATGTACCGTGCAAGGAAGGTTCGTATGTGTATGCCCCGCGATTGGAACGCAGGCGCATTGCGCAAGGTTCTGCACGGTCCGATTGACTGTCACGTGCCCTGCTCCCTGTTCCGGAACCATCCCGATGCACGCTTGTACGCGGCTCGCGTTGCCACCGAAGCAAAGGTCGTGCCCGAGATCCGCATTTACAATAAGTAACCCATGCGTACAACCTATTTTTGCGGCGGCAGGATCATCCTGCCGCATCGCATTTTGACCGACACGGCAGTGGCAGTAGAGGGGGAGCGTATTGCAGCCCTTCTGCCCGAATCCGACGTGCCGCAGGGTGCCCGCCGCGTGGAGCTTGGGGATGCCTATCTCTGCCCCGGCTTTGTCGACATTCATGTCCACGGCGGCGGCGGCGCAGACTTTATGGATGCAACTCCCGAGGCGTTCCGAACGGTGGCACATCTGCACGCATTGCATGGAACGACCTCGCTTTGTCCCACCACCATGACCTGCCCAAACGAGCAGCTCTTCCGTTGCTTCGACGCTTATTTAGAGGTGTTGGAGGATGGAGAAACCGACGGTGCGGACTTTTTGGGACTGCATCTTGAGGGACCTTATCTTTCCGGCAAGAACAAGGGCGCACAGCCCACCGAATTTGCCATGATCCCCACCGAGGAAATCCTTTCGGAAACCCTCGCTCGTTCCAAAGGGCAAATCGTGCGTTGGGATGCCGCGCCGGAGCTGCAAGGCATGGACGTCTTTGCGGCAACCATGAAAAAGCACGGAATTCTCTGCTCCATTGCCCATTCTGCCGCGACGGCAACAGAGACGCTTGAGGCATATCAGAGCGGCTTTACCCACATCACCCACCTCTATTGTGCCACCACCACCGAGCATAAGGTAGATCAGGTGGTTCACGGCGGGATCGTGGAGGCAACCTATCTTGAAGACGGCATCACGGCGGAGCTGATCGCCGACGGCTGTCACATCCCGAAGGAAACCATGCAGCTCGGCTTCCGTCTCAAGGGGGATTGTCGGCTTGCCCTGATCACCGACGCGATGCGTGCCGCAGGTACGAACGCAACCGAAAGCGTGCTTGGCGACCGATGCAACGGCGTTCCCGTTCTGATCGAGGGGGGTGTTGCAAAGCTTCTTGACCGTTCCTCTTACGCGGGGAGCATCGCAACGATGGATCACGCGCTTCGCACGGCACATTTGCGCTATGGGATCCCGCTTTGCGATACGGTACGCGCCATGACTCTGACCCCCGCCACCCTTGTGGGAGCGCAGAATCGCAAGGGCAGCATCGAAGTCGGCAAGGATGCGGATTTCGTCGTTCTCTCCCCCGATTTCACGGTAGAGGCGGTCTACGTTCGCGCAAAGAAAATCACCGGTTAAGGAAAAGCATCCTTCTTGACGCTCGCTGAGAAGGATGCTTGTTCTTTTGAGATCGGCCTTTTCTTACCCGGCAAGGAGCAGGGACTTTCCGAGCGCATCCGTCTCCGTCGCTTTGGACAGGCGTACACAGAGCTTCGATTTTTTGAAAACCTATTGACAATTCCTGCCGTTTCGTATGCAATGTACCATGGGGGGAGATTTTCCAACCGTACAGTCTCCGATCAATCCATTCGTTTTGCAGGAGGAAGCCATGAAAAAGCTCAGCGTACCGATCCTTTTCATTCTTTGCGTGACGATCGGCGGGGCATACGCCGCCTGGTCCTATACGGGAAGCACCGTCAGCAGCGTTGACAGAACGGTCTCGCACGGTATGACTACGGCAACGACCGACGGCGACGTCGGTATCCTTCGGATCGTGTCGAACGACGTTGATGTTGCGATCGACCGGACCGCAGAGGGCAACTATCTTGCCAAGCTCGTGATCACCGGCTCGATCACCGTTTCCTTTACGCCCAACCCCGGCGCGCCCGACGACGTTGTGAACAACGCGATCGCTGCCGTTGCAACCCTTTACACCAAGAACGCCGACGCCAACGCCTACGACGGCAAAGAGATCTACGTTGCTCCTGTCGGCTCATCGGTCGAGCTCACTTGGGGTGAGAAGCAGCCCTTTTCGATTGGTTTTCAGCTATTCGGGAACCCCCCCTTGCGCTCAACCAGCATCACGAGGGGAGGCACGAGGAGGATCTGGAGCAGAATGCCGGGAATCGAGCCGGTCACCGTGCCTGCAAGGAACGCCGAAAGGGGGTAGCCCATTCCCTGACAGGTCATGCAAAAAAGCATCGCCACGCCGAAAACGAGCCGCCCGACGAGCATTGCCGCCAGAAGGGACGGATGAAGAAAAAATCTCTTTTTGGGAAGCAGTCGACGCAAGAGCCCCGACGTCGCGCCGTAGGCCGCAAGCTCAAGCGACATTGAAACCGCCATCGGAAAGAGCGGGGGCATCCCGAGCAGAACCGAGCGAAGCAGCGGCGCCGTAAGCCCGACCGCAAGTCCCCAAAGCGGACCGCAGAGAATGCCGAGGAGAAGGATCGGCAGATGCATTGGGCAGAGCATCGAGCCGACCTCGGGGATCTGCCCCGTCAGATAGGGCATCACAAGGGCAAGCGCCAAAAACAACGCCGAGAGAACGGTCTTCAAAATGCGTTCGCGGTTTTTCACGTCAAATTCCCTTCCGTAAGACAAAAATCTTCTTGCTTCGCTCCATGATAGCACAAAACGAAAAAAATGAAAGGGCTTTTCGATTCTCCCGATCCATGAGAGGGCTCCGCCCTTGCCGCATATTTGAAAGCAACCGTGCATACGATACCGTAAGCTTAATTTTGAGGTGGCGTATGAAACGATCAATCGGACTATGGCAGCTGATGGGCTTTGCGGTAACCTCGCTTTTCGGAACGCTGCTCCACTTCCTTTACGACCTGACGGGCGGCAGCGCCCTCGCCGCGCCCTTCTCGGGGGTAAACGAATCGACCTGGGAGCACATGAAGCTGCTCTTTTGGCCGATGCTCCTGTTTGCGCTCGTTGAATCCCTGCACTTTCGCGGGCGAGGCGACTTCTTTTGCATCAAGCTCCGCGGGACCGTCCTCGGGCTCTCTCTGATCCCCGTCCTCTTTTACACCTACAACGGTGCCGTCGGAAAATCCCCCGATTTTTTGAACATTGCCATCTTTTTTATCGCCGCCGCACTCGCCTATCTCTACGAGGCAAAGCAGCTCTCGCGCCCCGAGACGTCCTGCAGCGCGCGGCTTTCTCTGCTCCTTCTCCTGCTTTTTGGCGCTCTGTTCCTCGTTTTCACGTGGAACCCCCCTCAAATCGGGCTTTTCCGAGATCCTCTCTCGGGATCCTACGGCATATAAAGCGAGCCGACGAGTCCTCTCGTCGGCTCGTCCTTTATCGTTCCGACGGAGTTCTTTTTCTTCCGATTCCGATAATAGGCGGGACTACGGCTCCCTGAAAAGCGTCCGGCTCTCCTTGCGCTTCTTCTCGCGCAGGGGGTAGCCCGCCTTGGCGTACCCGATCGGGATCACGAGCCGCACCGCGCCGTCGAGTCGGCAGATCTCGCGGATTTTCGAATCGTCAAGCCAGCCGAGAATGCAGCTGTCCAGCCCCTCGTCGGCAGCTGCCGCCGTGATATACGCCGCCAGAATCCCGATGTCAATCGAGCGGTAATCGTTGTTTTTCAGCTTTGCCCCGATCGCCGCGCTTTTGACGTAGGGCATCTCCGAGATCACGAGCAGAATCGGCGCGTCCTTGGCAAATCGGTTGATATTCGGTCCCTCGGTGGCGGCGGCAACGGCACGCGCCGTCTCGCCGCGGCAGACCGTCACGAGATAGGGCTGTCCGTTGCAGGCGGAGGGCGCGAGCCGCGCGGTCTCCAGAACGCGCCCGAGCCTCTCGCGCTCGACCTCTCGGTCCGCATCAAAGTCCCGACAGGACTGTCGCACTCTTGCAAGCTCCGCAAAATTCATTTTTTCTCTCCTTGATAAAGATTCTCCCAGCGTTCCCTTTCGAGAACCGTTGCATGCCCCGTCCGCACCTCGCCGAGCAGCGGCAGAGGAATGCCCTCGGTCGTGTGATGGTAGACGAAGCCGAGCTTCTCCATCACGCGGCGGCTCTTGCCGTTGCCATCGTAATGTCCGCACCAGATTCTCGCCATCCCGAGCGATTGGAAGGCGTAGCGAAGCAGCGCACGCGCCGCCTCGGGAATCAGCCCCTGCCCCCAATAGGGCCTGCCGATCCAATAGCCGAGCTCGTATTCATCCTCCGCCTCGGCAAGGTCGTTTCGGTGCAGCCCGATGCTGCCGATCGCGCACCCGCTGTCCTTCAGACACACGGCGTAGGTCTCGGGAGCCGAAAGAACGCTCCCGATGATCTCACAGCTGTCTTGGATGCTCGTATGCCGAGGCCAGCCGGCGGGCGGTCCGATCTCGGGATCGCTCGCATAGCGATAGAGATCCTCGGCGTCCTCAATTTCCCACGGTCTTAAAATCAGGCGTTCAGTCTCAAAAATCATAGTCCGCCCCCCTTTCTTTTCCGATGTACTTTCACCCCTTTCAAAGCAAGCGGTCTGCCCGAGGGTGCCGTCCTCTCGGAGAGCGTCTCGCTTTCCCCCGAAGTTCTTTTTATTATACCATCCGCCGCCCGTATCTGTCAAGTTTTTTCCCGCCCTCTCTTTTCCCTTGCTTTTTCGGCATTTGCTGGACAAAATCGGCGAAACCGAGCAACTTTCCCTTGACATACGGAGCGCAACATTGTATAATAATTGAAGAATATAAAGGAGGATTTTGTATGCTCTCAAACTTTCAGATTAAGCCCCCGTTCTTTGAGGTAGGCCCGAAGGCGATCATCTGGGGAGATGCGATGCTCAAGCTCGCGAAGGTTATCGACAAGACGGCGATGAAATACGATCTTGACGTCATCGTAACGCCCCAGTACACCGACATCAAGCTGCTTGCCGACAACACCGAGCGCATTCTCGTTTTTGCCCAGCATATGGATGCTCTCACTCCCGGCAGAGGACTTGGCAGCGTGCTTCCCGAGGCAGTGAAGGCGGCAGGCGCCAAGGGCGTTATGCTCAACCATGCCGAGAAGCCCCTCGATATGGAAACGCTGGAGAAGACCATCCGCCGCGCCGACGAGGTCGGACTTGCCACCATCGTTTGCGCCGATACGGTTGAGGACGTCAAGCGGATCGCGCATATGGCGCCGAACCTCATCGTTGCCGAGCCGACCGAGCTGATCGGAACCGGAACGACCAGTGACTCGAACTACGTCGTCGAGACGATCAAAACAGTCCGCGAGATCAACCCCGACATCATGGTTCTGCAGGGCGCGGGCATCTCAAACGGCAAGGACGTTTACGATACCATCAAGCTCGGCGCCGAGGCAACCGGCTCGACCAGCGGTATTCTCAAGGCAGCCGATCCCTACGCGATGGTTGAGGAGATGCTCTACAACCTTCGCCGTGCCTGGGACGAGCTGCATCCGTGAGGTGAGCCGTGAAAAAGGAAAGTCTGCTTGCCGCCCGTGCGGCGTATGAAATCGAGGCGGAGTGCCTTCGCACGATGCTCGACTATTTTGATGAGGAAGCATTCTCCCGCGCCGTTTCGCTGCTTCGGGACGCCGAGCGCATCGGCACCTCGGGCTGCGGCCATTCGGGAATCCTCTGTCAGCACTTTGCCCATCTTCTCTGCTGCATCGAGCGCCCCGCAAGATGCGTCTCGCCCGCCGAGGCAGTGCACGGCGGAATGGGCTTTTTGCAGAAGGGGGACGTTATGGTATTCGCCTCGCGCGGCGGAAAGACCGCCGAGCTTCTGCCAATCCTTGAGATCTGCAAGAAGAAGGGGGTTTCGGTCATTACCGTAACCGAGAACCTCGAGTCGCCCCTGGCGCTGGGCGCCGACGTCGTGCTCAAGCAGTACGTCAACCGCGAGACCGATAAGTACAATTCGCAGGGAACGACCTCGTCAACCGCCCTTTGCATGATCTTCCACGCGCTGCAAACGGCTCTGATCGAGGAAACCGACTATAAAAACGAGCAGTTTGCGCTCATCCATCCGGGCGGCGCCGTCGGCGCGCGCCTCAACGCCAAGAAGAACTAAAAAATCTAACATAAAAGGAGACATTATCATGGAATTCAAGGTTTATCAAAAGGAAATCGAGCTGCAGTCGAGAGGCTGGATCCCCACCTTCCACGACATCTCGAAGGAGGTCAGAGAGATCGTTGAGGCATCGGGCATCGTAAACGGCACCGTTGCCATCGTTTCGCATCATACCACCTGCTCGGTCATGGTTCAGGAGTGCTCGCACGACATCGACTCCTTCGATCTCGAGTTCCTGCAGCACGACCTGCTCGATATCATGCGGAAGATGATCCCCGATTTTGCCGAGGAGCATCAGTACCGTCATCCCGGCCCGATCCATTCGCAGTTCGGCAGATACGTCAACGAGCCCGGCGACTATTCCTCGATGAACACCGACGGACATCTTCGCTCCTGCTTCTTCGGCAGAAGCGAGACCATGACGATCAAGGACGGCAAGATTGACGGCGGTCTCTTTGCACACGTCTACTTTATCGACTGGGATCACGTATGCGCGAGAAGACGTCAGGTGAACGTCACCGTCATGGGAACCACCGAGGAGGTCGGCGACAGAAAGTTCAACGACGGAAAGGTCATCGACACCCGTCATAAGTTCACCGACGAGGAGAAGGCGTACGATATTCACTTCGACCTGCAGCAGAAGAGATAAGAGAGAAGATGAATTTTCTTGGAATCGACGTCGGTACGACCTCGGTCAAAACGACGCTCTTTGACGGCGCGCTGTCGCCGATCGTTTCGCTGACGGCGGATTATACCCTCACGTCGGTCGGCGACAGAGTCGAGTTTGACGCCGAAAAGTACTTTGAGATCGTGCAGGGCGAGATTGAAAAGATCTCGTCCGAGCACAGAATCGACGCCCTTGCGATCGACACGCAGTGCGAGACGATGATCCTGACCGACGAGGCGGGGACCCCGCTTTACCCCGCCATCGTCTGGCTTGACAACCGCGCAACAAAGCAAGCCGAGCAGATCGACGCCAAATTCGGCAAGAAGCGGGTCTACGAGGTGACGGGACAGCCCGAGATCACCGCGACCTGGCCCGCTGCAAAGCTTCTTTGGATGCGGCAGAACGAGCCCGAGATCTTCTCGCGCGTGCGGCGCGTCTTTCTGCTTGAGGATTGGCTGCTCTTTAAGATGACGGGCGAGTTCGTCACCGAGAGAACCCTGCAATCCTCGACCATCTATTTCAACATTCATACGGGCGAGTTCTGGGACGAGATGCTCGACTTCATCGGCATCTCGCGCGAGATGCTCCCCGCCCTGAAGAACAGCGCCGAGGTTATCGGCGAGTACCGCGGCGCCAAGGTTGTCACGGGAGCGATTGATCAGATCGCGGGTGCCATCGGCGCGGGCGTTGTCAAGAAGGGGCTCGTCAGCGTCATGACGGGAACGACCATGGTGCTCTTTATGCCGTCGGAGGGGGTTCCGCCCTATGACGAAGCGAGCATCGTTCCCTGCCATTACAACTACGACGGAAAATACTGCCTGCTCTCCTGGACCCCGACGGCGGGCATGGCGCTCAAATGGTTCAAAAACGCACTCTGCGAGAGCTTCTCGTTCCGCGAGCTTGACGGGCTTGCCGAGGCGGTTCCCGCCGGAAGCGCGGGCGTAACCTTCCTGCCCTATCTCTGCGGCTCGACGATGCCGAAGTACAATCCCGATGCAAGAGGCAGCTTTACGGGGCTCTCCACCGAGCATACGAGAGGGCACTTCGTGCGCGCCGTGATGGAATCGGTTGCCTCGATGCTGAAGGCAAACCTCGATTACCTCGGACTCGAGACCGAGGAGATCCGCGCAATGGGCGGCGGTGCATCCAGCCCCCTGTGGTGCCAGATGAAGGCGGATATGACGGGCAAGCGCCTCGTCACGCTCAAGAACAAGGAGACCGCCTGTCTCGGCTCCGCCATTTTGGCGGCGGTCGGCGTCGGATTCTTCGGGTCGGTCGAGGCGGCGGCAGAGCGGGTTGAGCTCGACCGCGTCTTTCTGCCGGGGGACACAGATTATACCGAATGCTACGAGCGCTATCGGAAGTACGATCAGCTGCTCAACAATTGAAACGAGGTAAACGAATATGGCAAAGATCGGATTCGTCGGCTTTGGGGAGGTCAATACCCCCGTCGACGTTATCATCAGAAAATGCAGTGCCGCCAAGGCGGCACTCGAGGGCGAGGGACTTGAGCTCGTCTCGGTATTCCCCGTCGCCGACGATTACGAGGAGGTTCAGGTCAGAGATGCCGTTGACGCTCTGAAAAAGGAGAGCTTCGACGCGCTCGTCGTCTGCGTTGCGGGCTGGATTCCCACGCATGCGGTCGTCAAGGTCACCGAGCACTTCAAGCATCTGCCGATGGTTCTTTGGGGCCTTGCCGGCTGGTACGAGGGCGATCGCCTGGTGACTACCGCCGATCAGGCGGGTACGACCGGACTTCGCGCCACCTTTGAGGGACTCGGCTATACCTTCAAGTACGTCTACGATATCATCGGCAAAAAGACGAGAAGCGACGCCGTTGCCTCTTATTGCCGCGCGGCAATCGCCGCAAAGCAGCTGCTCGTCGATAAGGTCGGTATGGCGGGCTACCGCGATATGAACCTTTACGGCACGCTCTACGACGGGCTTTCACTCAAAAAGCAGACCGGTGTTGAGATCGAGACCTTTGAGATGCTTGAGATCCAGCAAAGATACGACGCACTCACCGAGGACGACAAGCGCAGGGTTGTCAACGACCGCATCCTGAAGTGGAACTTCCTCAAACCCGCCAACGACGATGCCATGATGAAGGCGGCAGGCTACTACCTTGCCGTAAAGGCAATCGCCGACGAGCGCGCCTACAGGGCGATCTCGCTCAAGGACGTTGACGGCATGAAGAAGCTTTGCGGCTTCCCCCCTGCCCCGATCTTTATGCTGCTCTCGGAGGACGGCTATACGACCGTTCCCGAGAACGATTCGCTCGGCGCCGTCACGCAGCTGATGATGAACCGCCTGACGGGACAGCTCGCAGGCTACCTTGAGTTCTACGAGTTCTTTGAGACGAGCGTGCTTGCAGGCGTTCCCGACTTCGTTGCCGCCGACATGGTGGACGGCGAGACCTATACGGTGCTTCCCGCCGCCTTCGGTATGCTCAGCCAGGGCATCCTCAACGTCTCGAAGGTCAAGACCGGTACGCTGACCATGAGCCGTCTCGTTTACAAGAACGGCACCTATACGATGCAGGTTCTCCTCGGCGAGGGCAAAACGCCCCCGAAGTGGGAGGAGTGCGGCTGGGATCAGCCGGCGCCCCAGCTCTCGGCGCTTGAGATCGAGATGGGAGACGTCGAAGCGTTTGCCGATAACGTCGCCTGCCAGCATTACATCATTACCTACGGGGACAACCGCCGTGCGATCCGCGATCTCACGTCGATCCTCGGCATTAAGTACGACGAAATCGTCAAGAACTGATCGGAGGCAAGCATGATTTACATTCTCGATACGGCGGATCTCGATGCGATCCGCCACTGCAACGAATTCTACCCCCTTGCGGGCGTAACCACCAACCCCTCGATCATCGCAAAGGCGAAATGCGACTTCTGGCCTCTGGTTGAGGAGATCCGCAGCATCATCGGTAAGGAGAAGATGCTCCACGTGCAGACGACCGCCACGAAGGCAGAGGACATCGTTGCCGAGGCAAGGCTTCTTAAGGAGCGGCTCGGCGGCGAGTTCTACGTCAAGATCCCGATCGGAGAAGAGGGACTGCGCGCAACCATGATGCTGAAGAAGGAGGGGATCGGGGTCACGATGACCGCCATCTTCACTCCCGCGCAGGCGCTGATGGCAGCGATGGCAGGCGCATCCTTCGTCGCTCCCTACGTCAACCGTCTTGACAACATCCTCGGAGACGGCTGTGCCGTCGTTGCCGAGATCGTCAGCCAGCTTGAGAATTACGGCTCGGACTGCAAGGTTCTTGCCGCCAGCTTCAAGAACGCCGAGCAGGTGCATAAGTGCGCGTCCTACGGATGCCACAGCGTGACCGTCACCGACGATATTCTGAAGGCTCTGATCTCGCATCCCATGACCGACGCCGCCGTAGCGGGCTTTGAGCGCGACTGGACGGGGGTTTACGGGGACAAGACCATTTCCGATTTCTGAAAAGGAGAAAACACATGAGCCTCATCAAGATCGGCTGGAGCGAGGTCAGTATCGTCCCCGAGGGACGGCGCGTGAACCTGCGCGGCCAGTTCTACGAGAGAATTTCGGGCGAGGTCGAAACGCCGATCACCGTCAATGCCCTCGCGCTCGAATGCGGCGACGGGCAGGCGGTATTCGTCTCCTGCGACCTCGTTGACGTTGCTTCCTCTCTGCTTCGCTCGGTTCGTCAGGCGGTTTCCTCGCTTGAGGGACTCGACCCGAATGCCGTCATGCTCAGCGCGATTCATACCCACACCTCGATGGGCTATGCCAGCGAGGATGACAGCTACGATGCGAGTCTGCACGTCTTAAATCAATACAAGCCCGAGCATATCAGGTACGTGCCGATGGCGCACGACGATTCCCCCGACATCCTGACCCGTCCCGAGGCGACCGAGTTTTTGATCGAGCGCATCTCGCGTGCCGTCACCGAGGCGTGGGAGAGCCGCACGGAGGGCTCCTTTGCCTTTGGCTTCGGCCGCGCCGCCGTCGGACTTTGCCGCCGCGTCTGCTACGACGACGGCTCCGCCAAAATGTGGGGCAACACGAGTCATCCGAACTTCACCGAGCTCGAATCGGGCAACGATTCGGGCATCGAGCTGATGTTCACCTATGACAAAAACGAGAAGCTCACGGGCGTGGTTGCCAACGTCGCCTGCCCCGCGCAGGTGCTCGAGCATCAGTCCTTCATCTCGTCCGACTATATGGGAAAGGTCAAGCGCCTGATCCGCGAGAGGTACGGCAAGGACGTGCAGTTCCTCGGTCTCGTTTCGCCTGCGGGTGATATGTGTCCGCGCGACCTCATCCGCTGGGTGGACGCGCCGGTTTGCAAGAACGACCCCAACATCCACCGCGATACCGTCATCCCCCGCCGCGCCGATCCCGCCATGTTCGAGATCAAGGGCTGCGAGAAGGTGGCAAAGCGGATTGCCAACGAGATCTTCTGGGCGCTTGAGGACGTTTCCGAGCGTATCAGCGATACGGTCCTCGTTCACAACAAGATGACGCTCGAGATGCCGCTTCGCCGCGTTTCCATCTCGGATTATCTCGAGGCGGAGCGCGCCGTCAAGGAGTTCTTCGCCACCTGTGACGGCGACGTCAACTACGAGGACAACGCGCGCATGATGATCCATGCGGGAACGCTTCAGCGCTTTGAGGTGCAGAAAACCGTCGATCTGTACCCGATCGAGATGCACGTCATCCGCCTTGCCGACGTTGCCTTTGCAACCAACCCCTACGAGTTGTTTTTGAACTACGGAAACCAGATGCGCGCAAGAAGCCTTGCAAAGCAAACCTTCCTCATTCAGCTTTCCTGCGGCGCATTCGGCTATCTGCCGACCGAGCGGGCGCAGAAGGGCAGCCACTATTCGGCGTTCGTCAGCAGCGGCTCCTCGGGGTACGAGGGCGGCGAGCTGCTCGTTCGCAAAACCGTCTCGGAGATCAACCGACTCTTTAGCGAGTAACGCACCGTTTCCTTGTCGGAAAAATCACAATTCCGTTCGCTCCTAAGGCGCGAAGATGCTCAAAAACAAAATAACCGCCCCCCGACAGGCCCTTTGAACTGAACCCAAGCCAATAGACACGAAATAAAAAGACATTTCGTAGAATAGCTTTGCTTTGCTCTTAAAAGCTCGTGATTTCTTGAAACTGACATCGTTTCTCATACGGTGTCAGTTTCGTTTTTAGTTGGATGCGTTCGTAATTGTAGAAATGAATGTATTCACCAAGGAGGAGGCGCGCCTCCTCCTTGGTCGCCGGTGTGTACCGATGAAGCCACTCGGATTTGAGCGTGCTGAAGAAATTTTCAGCACAAGCGTTGTCAAGTGGTGTTCCCGGACTTGACATTGACGGCGTTATGTGATAAGATTTTGTTAGCTTAAAATACCCATCTGAAGTGTATTGAAAGCCTTGGTCACTGTGGAGCTGGAACTCTGCGGTGACCTCTCTTTTTGCTGCTTTTAGGGTTTCAAAAACGAGATTATTGTTGTTTTCTGTTCCCACCTTGTAAATAACCACTACGAGATACGCCAAAGAAAACGCACATATCTCTCACGTTATATTTATCTTTGAAACGATGAATTACTCTATATTTTACGTTCGCGCTCACTTCCTTTCCAATTCTCGAAGAAAATTTCGCAGAGGCTCGTTTTCCATTTCAAGGCGTTTTACTTTCTTCTCTAAATCTTCGGGTTTGTTTGTTGGACGTCCGCGTTTTAATGGCGTTTTCATTCGTGTATTCACCCTACTCACTTGTCCACACCAAGCGCCTACTGAATACACACTCACATTATATTTTCGTGCTATTTGCCTTAAAGACAAACCCGCCTCTCGTTCCTTTCGTATTTTCTCTTTTAATTCACTTGGATAATCCTTTAATCCTTTTGTTCTTGGCATAAAAAACCTCCTGCAGTAGATATTTCTATTCTACTACAAGAGGTTTTTTATTTCAATGTCCGTTTTTACGGGTTCCGTTCAACGGGAGCCCGTCCGCTTTTTTACTTTATTTACCGAAGCTCTGCCCCAAAGCCAGCGCCTTCATGTTCAGAGCCTTGAGCGCCTCCTTCTTCGGAGGAACGAGCGACTGAACGACCGCCTCAACCCCCTCAAAGGAAAGCTCGGGATGGTTCTCGAGCAGATGCCCGACGATGATCATATTGGCAAGAGTGGCGATGCCGCCCTCCTTTGCCATCTGGGTCGCGGGGATGTAGAAGACCGAAACGTCGTCCCGCTCGACCTTGGCGTCGATGAGCGACGAATCAACGTAAATCTGTCCGCCGGGGACGACGGCATCCACGTACTTCAAAAGTGACGGCAGGTTCATAGCGATCAGAACGTCGGGGGCGGTCACGATCGGCGAGCCGACGGGACTGTCCGAGAGGATGACGTTGCAGTTTGCCGTTCCGCCGCGCATCTCGGGACCGTAGGACGGGAGCCACGAAACCTCATTTTCCTCAATCAGTCCCTTATAGGCGAGAAACTTTCCCGCAAAGAGAATGCCCTGTCCGCCAAAGCCCGCAATCAGGATCTGTGTGGTTTTCATCTTACTTTTCCTCCTTTGCGGCACTTCTGTCCTTATAGACGCCGATCGGGTAGTAGGGGAGCATATCGCTCTCGATCCACTCGAGCGCCGCCTTCGGCGTCATGCCCCAGTTGGTCGGGCATGCCGAGACGACCTCGACGAGCGAAAAGCCCTTGCCCTCGATCTGATTCTGAAAGGCGCGCTTGATCGCACGCTTCGCCGCCTTGACGTTCTTGACGTTGTTAACGGCAACGCGCGCGATATACTCGGGTCCCTCAAGGGTTGCAAGCATCTCGCTGACGCGGATCGGCCAGCCGCAATGACTCGTATCGCGGCCGTAGGGCGAGGTCTGCGTGACCTGCCCGGGAAGGCTGGTCGGCGCCATCTGTCCGCCGGTCATTCCGTAGATCGCGTTATTGACGAAGATGACGGTGATATTCTCGTTTCTTGCCGCCGAATGTACCGTCTCGGCCATACCGATGGATGCAAGATCGCCATCCCCCTGATAGGTAAAGACGACGTTCTCGGGGCGCGCGCGCTTGATGCCGGTTGCAACGGCGGGGGCGCGTCCGTGCGGTGCCTCGATCATATCGCAGGCAAAATAGTCGTACGCCATGACTGCACAGCCAACGGGAGCAACGCCGATTGCCTTGCCCTCAATGCCAAGCTCGTCCATCGCCTCGGCAACGAGACGGTGGATAATGCCGTGAGGGCATCCGGGGCAGTAATGGAAGGGGGCGTCGGTCAGGGATTTCGGTTTTTGAAATACGGTAGCCATCATCATTCTCCTTTCGCGGCAGCTTTGATCGCGGTAAGGACCTCCTCGGGCGAGGGGATCATGCCGCCGGCGCGGTTGCAAAGATAAACGGGGCGGCTGCATGCGGTTGCAAGGCGGACGTCCTCAATCATCTGTCCCATCGAAAGCTCGACCGAAAGGAACGCCTTTGCATGGCCTGCAATCTCGGCAAGGGGCTTTTTCGGGAAGGGCCAGAGGGTGATCGGACGAAGGAGACCGACCTTCAGCCCCGCCTCGCGTGCCGCCTTGACGGCGTTCTTCGCAACGCGGGCGGCGATTCCGAAGGCAACGACACAAACGTCGCAGTCGTCGGTCATGTACGCCTCGTAACGGACCTCGTTTTCCTCAATCCGCTTGTACTTCTCAAAGCGCTCAAAATTCTTCTTCTCAAGCTCGTCGGGCTTCAGGTACAGGGAGTTGACGACGTTGTGCGCTCTCTTGCCGTCGGTTCCGGTCAGCGCCCAGGGCTTGTCGTATGCGGTCGGCTCGGCATCCTCAAAGCTGATCGGCTCCATCATCTGTCCGATCGTTCCGTCGGCAAGAATCATCGAGGTGACGAGATACTTGTCGGCAAGATCAAAGCCGAGCATGGTCAGGCTCGCCATCTCCTGCACCGAGGCAGGCGCGAGAACGATCATCTGATAGTCGCCGTGTCCGCCGCCCTTGGTTGCCTGGAAATAGTCCGACTGCGAGGGCTGAATGCCGCCGAGTCCGGGACCGCCGCGCTGTACGTTCACGACGAGAGCGGGAACGTCCGAGCCGGCGATATAGCTGAGTCCCTCGGTCTTGAGCGAGATTCCGGGGCTCGAGGACGAGGTCATCACGCGCAGACCTGCGGCAGACGCACCGTATACCATATTGATCGAGGCGATCTCGCTCTCGGCCTGGAGGAACACGCCGCCGATCTTCGGCATTCTCTTCGCCATGTAGGCGGCAATCTCGGTCTGAGGCGTGATCGGGTATCCGAAATAGTGGCGGCAGCCCGAGCGGATCGCCGCCTCGGCAATCGCCTCGTTGCCCTTCATCAGAATTCTTTTTGCCATTGTCTTACTCCTTCTCCACCGTAATAATACAATCGGGGCACATCGTCGCGCAGAAGGCGCAGCCGATGCAACGCTCGGCGTCCTTCATATACGCGGGCGAATAGCCCTTTGCGTTCAGAGTGTCCGAGGCGATGGCAAGGCACCCCTTCGGGCAGGCGTCAACGCAAAGACCGCAGCCCTTGCAGCGTTCGCTTTGAAAGCTTACCTTATTCATATGTATCTGTTCTCCTCTCTTGCCGCTTGGGGTTTCCCCTCAAAACGGCTTTCTTTGCAGCTTCATCGGCAGTATTTCAAGCTCGGGAATTGCTTTTGCCACCGCTGCCTCGGCGGCATGGAACCAGATCGGAAGCCCCGTCTCGTCGGAAAGCGCCTTGGCAAGCCCGATCGAATCCAGCAGCGTTTCGGGGGTGCTCTCCTCTCCGAGATTCGAATTGTTGACGATATCGGTAAACGGCAGGTGCGCCGCCGCCTCGATCTCGCCGAGGATCGCAAGGCTGTCCTCGAGTGTCTCGGTCATGGGGCGATAGCAGTTCCAAACGAGCGCCATGCGGAAGTCGTTTTCCTCGCGGATGGCGTCGGCAAAGCGGCCGAGCGCATAGGCACCGCGGTCGTCTCCGCCAAGGTCGATAATCCCGTACACCGAACGGTCCGAGATCAGCCGATAGCTCTCGGGGGGCAATGCGGGCAGATCGACGTTGCTGCTCGCAAAGCGCGGCGAGATTACCTCAATCCCCGCCAAGGAAAGCTCGCCTTCGCTGTCCTTGGTGCGGAAATAGGGATTGACGATGTCAAGATCGGCGATCACGACACGCTTGCCCTCTCCCGCAAGCCGCAGGGCGTAATTCACGGCGAGATTCGTCTTTCCGCTTCCGTAATGCCCGGCAAAAACCGTCAGACGCTTATGCTCCATCTCAAAGCGCCTTTCGGATGATCTTTCCGCTCGTCGTCTTGGGCAGACTCTCGCGGAACTCAACGATACGCGGATACTTATAGGGAGCGGTCCGCGACTTGACGTAGCTTTGGATTTCCTTCTTCAGCCCGTCGGTTCCCTCGGTGCCGGGCACGAGCACGATCGACGCCTTGACGACCTGCCCTCTCAGCTCGTCGGGAGCGGCGGAAACGCCGCACTCCAGAACGTAGGGCAGCTCCATGATGACGTTCTCAATCTCAAAGGGCCCGATGCGGTAGCCCGACGACTTGATGACGTCGTCAGCGCGCCCGACGTACCAGAAAAAGCCGTCCTCATCGCGCCAGGCGAGATCGCCCGTATGGTAAAAGCCGTCGCGCCAGGTCTCGCTCGTAATCTCCTCGTTGCCGTCGTAGGCGTAGGCAAGTCCGGGCGGAAGTCCGCGCGAGATATCGACGCAGATCTCTCCGCTCTCGCCGGTACCGACCTCCCTGCCGTCGGGATCGAGCAGACGGATGGGGTAAAGCGGCACGGGCTTACCCATCGAGCCGACCTTGTGGCTTCCGCCCGAGAGGTTTCCGATCATCAGCGTGCTCTCCGACTGCCCGAAGCCCTCCATAATCGAAAGCCCGGTATGCTCCTTAAAGCGGCGGAAGACCTCGGGGTTGAGCGCCTCGCCCGCGGTCGATGCGTGCTCGATGCTCGAAAGATCAAAGCGAGAGAGGTCCTGCTTGATCAGCATGCGGTACATCGTCGGGGGCGCGCAGAAGGTCGTAATCCCGTATTTTTTGAAGAGCGGCAGGATCCGCTCCGCGTCAAAGCGGTCGAAGTCGTACACAAAGACCGCCGCCTCCGAGAGCCACTGCCCGTAGAGCTTGCCCCACAGCGCCTTTGCCCAGCCGGTATCCGAGATGGTCAGATGCAGTCCGTCGGGATTGACCTGATGCCAATAGCGCGCCGTGATGAAATGACC
>JAZNFP010000003.1:0-69294 GCA_045576095.1 Eubacteriales bacterium | reverse complement strand
AGTGAAACCCGGCTTTTTTTCTGTTTCCCCCGAAGCCCTTTGCACCCAAGGCACGGTCGGTGCATACGCTGATAACGAGCGGAGAGGCTCGCGGAAGGAGACGGCATATGAAGCTTGCGATCATCGGGGGCGATCTGCGGCAGGTCTATGCCGCAGAGCTTCTCGTAAAAAGAGGACACTCTGTAACGGCGGTGAATACTGTCGCGCCCCCAAAGGGTGCGGCACTCGGGGAAGAGCCAATTGAGGCCGCAAGGACTGCCGACGCCGTTCTCCTGCCGATTCCCGTAACCGGGGCCGGCGGCGTGATCCGAGGAACCGAGGCGCTTTTACCGAGTACGGTTCTCTCTCGGCTACAGGCGGGGTCCCTCTTGCTCGGCGGAAACCTCAGCGCCGCGCTCGTTGCATCGGCGAGAGAACGGGGCGTTCGAACGGTCGATTATCTTAACCGCGATTCCTTCGTTTTGCAAAACGCCTATCTGACGGCGCAGGCGGCTCTCGGAATTCTTCTGCGTGAGCTTCCGGTTTGCCTTTACCGCACGAAAATCGCCATCCTCGGCTTCGGTCGGATCGGCAAGTTCCTTGCGCGTATGCTGCACGCCCTCGGCGCCGAGGTAACGGTTTTTGCAAGGCGCGGAAGCGATCTTGCCATGGCATCTCTGATCGGCGTTGAAACGAAAACGGTCTCGGCGCTCGAACAGGAGTGCGCGCTTACCTTTGCCCGCGCCATCGTAAACACCGCACCCGCAAAGCTTCTTTCAAAAGCACACCTCTCGCACCTGAAACCTAACACGCTGCTCCTTGAGCTTGCCTCGGGAAGCGATAATCTTCCGACCCCGCCCGAGGGGGCTTCGCTTCGTATCCTCTGCGCCCAGGGACTGCCCGGAAAATGCTTCCCCGAGAGCGCAGGCAGGATCGTTGCCGATGCAACCGAAGAGGCGCTCTCTCTGCTCTAAAAAGATGAAGGACTCAAGGAATATGATCGGATATGCATTTTGCGGCTCCTTCTGTACGCTCTCGCGCTCAATTGCCGAGCTCCGTGAGCTGATCTCCCTCGGCTACTCGGTGCAGCCGATCCTGAGCGAGGCGGTCTACTCGACCGACACGCGCTTTTACAGAGCCGAAACCTTCCGCGGGGAGGTCGAGGCGCTCTGCGGCCGATCGGTCATATCGCGCATCGTTGATGCCGAGCCTCTCGGTCCGAAAACACCGCTTGAGGCGCTGATCATCGCCCCCTGCACGGGGAACACGCTTGCCAAGATTGCAGGCGGCATCACCGACTCAACGGTTACCATGGCGGCAAAGGCGCATCTCCGATGCGACCGACCGCTGCTGATCTCACTGGCGTCAAACGATTCGATGTCGGCAAACCTTTCCAATATTGCCCGCCTGTTGACAAGAAAAATGACCTTTTTCGTACCGATGCGCCAGGATGATCCCGTCACCAAGCCTTACTCGCTCGTTGCCGATTTTTCGCTGATTCCCGAATGCCTGACGGCGGCTTTGGCGGCGAAGCAGATGAGACCGCTTTTTCTGACCTGACCGCACCGAAGCCGGGCAAATCCAAAAGAGGCTGTTTCCCCCTTGCGATTTCACGGGGAAACAGCCTCTTTCGCTTGAATTGAGCCTTAAATCATCTGGAAGCGCACGTCCCGTCCGCAGAAAAGAAGCGGACGGTACTCGCCAAAGATACGGCTCGCCACGCGGTCGCCGTAGCGCTCGCGGAGCTCACTCTGGGTGAGATTGGTGCTGATCACGGTCGGACGGCCTTGATTGATGCGGGTATTGACGATCCGATAAAGGATCGACACCGTGAAGGTGTTGGTCATCTCGGTCCCGAGATCGTCAAGGATCAAAAGCTCGGTATCGAGATAAACGCGACTGCGCTCGTCGGGCTCGGCACCGTAGCCCGAGCGGAAACGGTCGTGCTCAAAATCAGAGAGCACGTTTTGCACGCTCTCGTACCGAACGTCAAAGCCGCGCTCGATCACACGACGCGCGATAGCGCTTGAGAGATGCGTTTTCCCAAGTCCCGTCGAGCCGCAGAGCAAAAGATTGGCGTAGGCAGGGGGGGCGGTTTCGGAAAATTCTATTGCCGCCTCAAGATTTACCTTCATTCTTTGGTAATCGGACTCGTTTGCGCGATAGTAATCCAGCGAGAAGTTCTCAAAGCTCTGACGGTCGATGAGCCGTCCGATTCCCGAAGAGCGGAAGCCCTCGAGCACCAGCTCTCTGTGCATACACTCGCACATACGGCAATTGACGAATCCGCTGTCCTTGCAATTCGGACACTCGTAGCTCGCGTCGGTATAATCGCTCGGATATCCGAGCGCACAGAGCAGAGCGCGACGCTCCGAGAGCAGCTGCTCGTTCTCGGTGCGGATGCGCGCAATTCTCTCTTGCACACCTGCCTCATCCCCGCCGCAGGCAGCCATAAAGATCTGCATCCCTGTCTTGGCAAGCGCCTCGTCGATCACGCCGATCTCGGGACAGATCCTGTGGATCTCCTCGCGGCGAAGCTCTGCCTCGCGTACGGCGCGGTGCCGCTTCTCCTCAAAGCGCTCCCGCACGAGTCTGTAGTTTTCTACCTTATATGCCATCTGCTCATTTCTCTCCTTTCGGACCGTAGCTCCGCTCGAGCGCTTTCAGGAAAAACTCATCGGTATCAAAGCTCCCGATTCCGTCCACCTTCGGCTTGTCTGCCTTTTTGGCAGGGGTTTTTGAAGAAAATCCCTGCTTTTCCCGAGCGATGAAGGCTTCGATCTGATCCTCGGTGCGGCAACCCGCCGCATACCACTTGGCAAGGATCTTGTCCGCGTAGGCAACGGACGCCTTACCGCTGGTATTTACGGTAATATCGTAGGCGATGCCGACGGCATCGGTCGAATAGCCCCACTCGGCAAGCCAGCGCGTAAAGGCGTCCTCCTCACGCTTGGTCAGAGCGCGCTCCCCGATTCCGAACATCCGTCTGAGTACGCCGATGCCCGATGCGGCAAGCTCGCGACGACGGATATGCTCCTCAAGCATCGGAAGCGTGTCAATCCCCGACTCATAAAGCGAGAAGGCGGTTTTTTCGGCATAGCGGAGCGAGCGCTTTCCTCGGCGTATGCAATAGGACAAAAGCAAGAGAATGTACCCATCCTCAAGCTCAAGCTGCTCGGAAAGTCCCGCGATGACCGAAATCTCCGAGGTGTTGAACACCTTTCCGTAAATTGCCTGCGCCTCGTCGATCAGCCCCGAGAGACCGCGGCGCGAAACGATCTCGGCAACCTCCTCTCCCGTGACGTCCGAAAGCTCGGATGCCGAGCGGAGCGGCGCCGATTTTTTAGGAGTCTCTCCCTTGCATAGAATCCCGCCCTCGATCCAATAGTCGATCGATGCCAAAACGCGGCCGGCGCTGCAGCCGACGAGATCCGAAAGCTCCTCAACAGAAGCTCTGCCGCCGCGCTCAAGGAGAACGAGAAGCACCCGCAGATCGTCCCCCGACGCCTCGCGCAGAAGATTTCTTCCGCCGAGCGAGGGAATAACGCCGCCGCGCTCGCCCTTGATTTCATAACAAAGAGGCTTATTTTCCATTTCTTGCATGGCTCGGCTCGCCTGACGATACGATCTCGTAGCAAAGGGTCATCAGCGAATCGCCGAGATGAATGTTTTGAATGATGACCTCGGGATATTCCTCGAGACGAAGCTCCATATTGGAGAAGTTCCAGATGCCGCGGATGCCGGACTTGGCAAGACGGACAGCGACCTCGTACGCCGCTTCCTTTGGTGTGGTAAGCACTGCGATATCCGGCTTGCTCTGCTCGCAGTAGCTTTCCAGATGCTCGACCGAATGGACCAAAAGCCCCGAGATCTCCCGACCGATGAGCGATGCATCGACGTCAAAGAGAGCCATGCGCGTCACGCCCCTTCTTTCAAACATGTGGCTGGAAACGAGAGCTCGTCCGAGATTTCCCGCACCGACAACGATCGCACAAAGCCCGGCGGATACGCCGAGAAGCTCGCTGATCTTGCTGTACAGATACTTGACGTTGTACCCGTAGCCCTGCTGACCGAAGCCCCCGAAGCAATTGAGATCCTGACGGATCTGCGAGGCTGTCACCTTCATCATCTTCGAAAGCTCCGAGGAGCTGATTCGCAGTCGGTTGTTCCGAAGCAGCTCGCCGAGGTAACGGTGATAGCGCGGAAGCCGACGGATGACGGCAGGCGAAACGCTGCTGCGAAGAAGCTCTCCGCTTTCTCCGCGTTTTCCGAACGTGCCTGCTACCTTATCAATATGTTCCACTTGTTTTCCCTACTTTTCATTTTTATGTGAAGAATCAAATCGCACGTGGGTCGTCCAAGGCCGATGCCGAAAGCGAGCTGTCTGCAAGATGTCCCGCAAGATACTCGTAGTATCCTGCCGCGGCGATCATCGCAGCGTTGTCTCCGCAAAGCGAAAGGGGTGGAATAAAAAGAGGTACGCCAAGCTCAAGTGTCAGCTCGGCAAGCCGTTTCCGAAGATGCGAGTTTGCGGCAACACCGCCCGCAACGGCAAGTCCCTCGCCGGGATAGCGCGAAAGCGCAAGACGGAGCTTGGCTGCCACCGCCTCAACCGCCTCTCGCGTGTACACCGCCGCAAGCAGCTCGCGCCGAAGCGTCTCTCCCCTTTGCTCGGTCCGATGAATCAGATTGATCGCCGCGGTTTTCAGACCCGAAAAGGAGAAATCCAGCGTATCCCCTGCAAGTGCGGGGGATGGCAGGGAAAGGGACGGATCCTTTGCCGCTGCCGAGCGGCTAAAATCGGAAAGCGTCGGGGCAGGCAGCCCCGTTGCCATTCTCATGCCCTCGGCGGCAAGTGCGTCAAAGCCCGCCCCCGCAGGGTAGGGGATCCCGATGATCCGTCCGATCTTGTCAAAGGACTCTCCCATTGCATCGTCTCTCGTTCCGCCGATCTCCTCAAGCTCGGTATAGGATGCCACGCGATAAATCGAGGTATGTCCCCCCGAGACAACGAGTGACAGAAAGGGAGGCTTCGGCACCTCACCGTTCCCCGCAAGATAGCAGGCGGCGATATGTCCCTGAATATGGCTGACTCCGACCAGCGGCTTTCGATTGGCAAAGGCAAAGCCCTTGGCAAAATTGACGGCAACGAGCAGAGCGCCGATCAGTCCGGGGTGATCGGTCACCGAAACGAGATCAATTTCCCCGACCGTCACGCCCGCCGTCTCCAGCGCGCGATGCGTGATCTCGGAGATCGCCTCAACGTGTGCTCTCGAGGCGATCTCGGGAACCACGCCGCCGTACTTTCGATGGATCGGCACCTGCGAGGCAACGATATTCGACAAAATCCGAAGCTCACCGCTCTCCTCTCGTTTGACAACGGCAACAGAGGTCTCATCACAGGAGCTTTCAAAGCCAAGTATGATCATACAAGTCCTTTCACAAGGATCGCCGCGTTCTCATCGGGGCGGCGGTAATAGTTCTTTCGGATCCCAACCGTCTCAAATCCGAGGGATTCGTAAAGCGCACGTGCGGGAAGATTGCTCTCTCTCACCTCAAGGTAAACGCTCTCTGCGCCCCTTTCCCGAAGAAGATGAAGAAAGTGCGTGAGCAGTCGCTTGCCGATGCCGCGCCGACGGGCAAACGGACAGACGGCAATACGGTAAAGCTCGCTCTCGGGTAAAATCAAGGAGCCGAGCAGATAGCCGAGCGGCGTCTCTCCGTCGGTTATGATCAGCGAGATCGCGTATTCGAATGAAAGATGTCGGGCAAGCGCCCCCTCGCTCCAGGCATCCGAGAAAACCAGAGCCTCGGTCTCGGTTAAAAAGGAGAGGTCCCGCTCTCCCGCTGCTCTGACCGAAATCATTTGAGGGCTTTGCAAAAGTCCTTCAGGAACGAGCGGAACTCCGCCCCGATCTCCTCGTGCTCTGCGGCACGCGTTACGTTCGCCATCATCCAGCCGAGCTTGGAGCCGAGATCGTATCTCGTTCCCTCAAACTCAAGAGCCGTCACGCCCCGCGTACGGGCAACCTCTGCCATCGCATCGGTCAGCTGGATCTCGCCGCCCGCCCCCGGGAGAAGCGCATCGATTACGTCAAAGATCGAGGGCTCGAGCAATACTCGGCCGAGGATCGAAAGATTCGAGTATTCCTGCCCCTTTTTGGGCTTTTCAATCATATCGTCGCAGAAATAAGCATTCTCGCTCCCCGGGATCGGCTCGACCTTCAGAGAGCAATACTTCATAAGCTGCTCGGGGGAAACGGGCTTGACGCCGACGACCGAGCGACCGTATTTCTCATAGGCGTCGATCATTTGACGGCAAACCGGCGTTTTGGAAAACACGAGGTCGTCTCCGTAAAGCACCGCAAAGGGCTCGTCTCCGACGAAGCTCCGCGCGCGGCCGACCGCATGCCCGAGGCCCTTGGTCGTTTTCTGACGGAGAAAATAGAGGTTAGCCATATCGGCAAGCTCGTGCAAACGGCGAACCTCGTCGTCTCTGCCCTTCCCGAGCAGAGCCGCATCGTATTCGGGAGAATAGTCGAAAAAGTCCTCGATCGCATCCTTATCACGGCCCGTCACGATCAGAATATCGGTGATTCCGCTTTCCACCGCCTCGCGCACGAGAAAGCTGATCGCCGGAAGATCGACGATCGGAAGCGCCTCCTTCGGGATGGCGTGCGAAATCGGAAGCATTCTCGTTCCGAGTCCCGCGGCGGGAATAATCGCCTTCGTAACCTTTTTCATCATACTCTCTCCTGTCAAATGTCCATGATCACGGGAAGAATCATCGGCTTACGCTTGGTAACCTTGAAGAAATAGCGGGAAAGCTCGTCTCGGATCGCCCCCTTGATCTGCATCCAATCGGTGTTGTCGTTCTCCAGACAGTCTGTGATGCAGTCGGTTGCGATTTTTCTTGCCTCGCTGATCATTTCCTCATTGTCGCGCACGTAAACGAAGCCGCGCGAGACGATATCGGGTCCCGAAATGATCGCGCGATCAACCGGATCCACCGTTGTCACAACGACGATCAGACCGTCCTGGGCAAGCAGCTTTCGGTCGCGCAAAACGACCGAGCCGACGTCTCCGACACCGGAGCCGTCAACAAGCACCTTTCCCGACGGAACCGTTGCGGCAAGCCTTGCGCCGCGTTCGTCGATTTCAAGCACTCGTCCGATCTGGGAAATAAAGATATGAGACGGGTCGATTCCCATAAACTCGGCAATCTCCTTGTGCGCGTAAAGATGCCGCTCCTCGCCGTGCACCGGCATGAAATAGGTCGGACGGACAAGCCCCAGCATGAGCTTCAGCTCCTCGCGGCAGGCATGGCCCGAAACGTGCACGTCGGCAACCGAATCGTTGACGACCTTGATTCCGTTTTTAATGAGTGCATTCACGACCTTACCGACCAGCTTCTCGTTGCCGGGAATTGCGCTTGCACTCAGAATCACGAGATCCGAGGTGCTGAGCTTTACCTGATTATGCTCCGAGAACGCCATGCGGGAAAGCGCCGACATCGGCTCCCCCTGGCTTCCGGTCGTAACGATCGTCAGCTGCTCCGGCTTATACCGCCGAATATCGGAAAGATCAATCAAAACCCCCTCGGGAACGTCCATATATCCGAGAGATACCGCCGCGCCGACGACGTTCACCATACTGCGTCCGACGATCGCGACACGACGGCCGTACTTGGCGCTGGCATTGATAATCTGCTGCACGCGATGGACGTTGGACGAAAAGGTTGCAATCACAAGACGCTTATCGGGATTGCTCATAAAGATACGGTCGAGCGAAAGACCGACCGTTCGCTCGGAGGGGGTAAAGCCCGCACGCTCGGCATTGGTCGATTCTCCAAGCATCAGAAGGACGCCCTCGTTTCCGATCTGTCCGATTCTCGTCAGATCCATCAGTCTTCCGTCGATGGGCGAGACGTCAAGCTTGAAGTCACCCGTACAGAAAACCGTTCCGAGCGGCGTATAGATTGCAATACTGCAGGCATCGGCGATCGAGTGGTTGACGTGAATGAACTCACATGAGAGCCGACCGAGTGAAACGCTGTCTCCCGCCTCAACCGAGATCAGACGGGGGCGGAAGGGGAGAGAGGTTTCGGAGAGCTTATTCTCAATGATGCCGAGCGCAAGCCGCGTACCGTAAATAGGAACGTCGAGCGACTGCAAAACGTAGGGTATCCCGCCGATATGATCCTCGTGCCCATGCGTAATCAGAATGCCGCGCACTCGCTCGGCGTTCTTGACAAGATACGAAACGTCGGGAATGACGAGATCGACGCCCGGCATCTCCTCGTCGGGGAAGCTGAGGCCGGCATCCACGATCACGATATCCTCGCCGTACTCGATGACCGTCATGTTCTTTCCGATCTCACCGAGACCGCCGAGAGGAATGACGCGCAGGGTTCCGCCTCCCTTTCCCTGGCGCTTGATGCGGTTTTCGGTCGGCTTCTTCGGCCTGACGTTCTTTGAACGCAGGGGAGCCTTTGTCGCATTGCCTGCCGCTTGCATCGTCTTTTCCTTTTTTCTTTGCGGCGCCGAGGGGGATTTCCCCTTGGCTCGCATTCCGACGGGAGAAAGGGACTTTTTCTTTTTTTCTTCCTTTTTGGTCTCCCGCTCGGACTGCTGCTTTCCTTTTTGTGTTTTAGGCATAGATTTCCTTTCTGTCAAAACGAGCCGCACCTGCTACCGTTTTCATAAAAGGCAGAAAAACAAAGCGAACAAGCTGCTTGCCAGGGCGGCTCCCGAAAGAAAGGAGAGCCCTGCCTGCCAAATGGATAAGGAGGGGCGTGATGGCTCGCAGGACGTCCCCTCAACGGTCATATTTTCATTCAATATCCGATTTGCCTCCCTCACCATTTCCAGACAAGAGGGGGGTTTTTCATTTTTTGCATCCTTCATCACGAAGAATGCCTCCTCAAACACCGTACTGTCGGTGTTTTTCAAATACACGACTCTGCGCTCACAGCCCTTCACCATATCATGCTCCTTTCGGTAAAAGATAACATCTCTACCGAAAAGTATCGACCGTGAGCATCTGCATTATGCACGGCACGGGCAAAGGTTTCTTATCGGCGCTTTCCAAAAAACGTACCGACGATCTCCTTCAGCGTGCTTGGCATCTTTTTCTTTTTTCGAACCGAAACGACCGTCGAAACGGGACGGTGTACCTCGATTCTCTTTGTTTGTGTTACCCTTGGCTCAGGCTCCGCCGGAGTGAGAGACTCCGACGCATCCAATGAAGCCACAGGCTCTTTCTTTTCGGTTGAAACCGAAGGGGGTGTTGTCAATACTTCTTTTTTTATCTCAATAAACGAGGCTGACTCCGCATGGGACGGGAAAGGAAAAGAAATAGATTCATCGAGAAGATGATCGATGCTGACACCGTACAGACGGCGGATCTCCATCAGCTTTTCTGCCTCGGGATAAGACTGACCGCTTTCCCATTTATAAACAGACTGTCTCGATACGCCAACCGCAACCGCAAACTCCTGCTGCGTCATTCCCTTTCTTTTTCGCAAAAGAATCAGCTTTTCAGAAAAGCGCATGGGGCTCTCCTTTCCCTTTTGAATTAAGACTCCTCGCTCGGAAATACGACGAAGGTATAGGAATCCAGAAGCCAGACTTCATTTTCAAGCGAAAGATTGACCCGAAGCCGACGAAGAGTATCTTCCCCTTGCTCCGCACCGAGCTTTTTCACCGACAGCGAGACGGTTGCGCGTCCGTTGCGGTTGAATTCCACCTGCATCGTATCAAACAGATATTCAACCTCGGATGCAAAAAATCGGGGAGATTCGTTCGAATCGACCATCACGCAAATGAATCGATCGGCTCCGTCGATCCTTTCGGTATAATCAAAGCATACCGCTGACGTGGAAACGCCACCGACTCCGTTCTTGATGGAGTTGAACAGCGTTTCCTCAAAAAGCGCCATCATCGAGCTTGAGTAAAGCGTCTCCCCGTAGGAAATGATCTCAGAAATACGCGACATTCCGATGCTCTCAAGATATGCGGGATCGACCTCCTGATAATTTCCCGTTGTGCGACCCCCCTCAAGAATCGGAAATCCCTCTATGAAGAAAATTCTGTTCCAGAGAACCGACTCGGATATCTTTTCCTCTGCTGCCGCAAGGATCTCCGCCTCACTGTGGATCACGTCCTTTTTTTGACAGGCAACAACCGAGAAAACGGTACAGAGAAGAAGAAGGCAGATGGAAACGGATTTAAGCGTTCTCATTTTGATAAGCTTCCTTTTCGGTTTCGCTTGAGAGTGCGGCAGGTGCATTCTCGGCAGGCTTTTCGTTCTCGCTCTCCGTATTTTCGTCCGACTCTCCCTCAAAAATCTTCGGCTCCTCATAGGCAATCCGCGCAATATTGACGATCGTTGATGTTTCGGCAAGGCGCATCACGATCACGCCCCCGGCGCTTCTTGAGTAGATCGGAATACCGTCGATCGGAATACGGATGATGGTTCCCTCGTTGGTAATCATCATCAGATCGTCCTTTTCCTCAACCGAGGCGATTGCCGCAAGCTTACCGGTTTTTTCGGTAATATTGTGACACTTGACACCCTTTCCGCCGCGATGCATCATCAGACGAAAATCGTCATAATCGGTACGCTTTCCAAAGCCGCCCTCGGTGACCGTAACGAGCTTTTTATTCTCCTCAACGAGTGCAACTCCGACGACAAAATCGTCTGCATCGAGCGAAATTCCGCGAACGCCTCTTGCGCCGCGTCCCATCGCACGCACGGTATCCTCGCGGAACTTGACTGCGTTACCGTTTCTCGTTGCAATGATCAGCTCTCCGTTTCCGTCCGTGCGGCGTACGAAGAGAAGCTCGTCTCCCTCATCGAGCGTCAGAGCAATCTTACCCGATCTTCTCTGATACTCATACTCCATGATCGAGGTCTTTTTGATGATACCTCTCTTGGTGACCATCACGAGATACTCATTCTCACAGAACTCGTCCACGCTGATGATCGAGGTAATCCTCTCGTTTTCGCCAAGCTCGAGAATATTGACGATGTTCGAGCCCTTTGCGGTCCGCGAAGCCTCGGGAATACGGTACGCCTTCTTGGTGTACACGCGGCCCTCGCTCGTAAAGAACATCAGAAGCGAATGGCTGCTCGTAATAATAACGTTATCGACGTAATCCTCTTCCTTGGTCGTCATGCCGATGATGCCCTTTCCGCCTCGGTTCTGTGCCGAGTAGGTATCGGCGGGCTGACGCTTGATGTAGCCGCTCTCGGTCGTCGTAATGACGCAGGTATGACGGGGAATGAGATCCTCGATGTCAATTTCGTCACTTGCCTCGACAAGCTCGGTGCGGCGCTCATCCCCGAACTTCTCCTTCATGGTATAAAGCTCGCTCTTGACGATCTCGCGCACGCGGCCGATATCGGCAAGGATCCCCTTCAGATCGTTTACCTGCGCGGTCAGCTTCAGGATCCGTTCCTCTACCTTCTGTCTCTCCATTCCCGAAAGGCGTCCCAGCGTCATCTCAACGATTGCCTGTGCCTGCGGATCGGTCAGAGAAAATTTTTCCATGAGCTTTGCCTTGGCATCGGGAATCGACTCGCTTCGTCTGATCGTATTGATGACCTCGTCAATATGGTCAATGGCGATTTTATATCCCTCAAAGATATGCATCTCCCGTTGTGCGCGATCCAGATCGAACTGCGTTCGGCGAACGATGATGCCCTCCTGATAGGTGATATACTGATCAAGAATTTCGGGAAGCGAAAGAATGCGCGGCTCTCCGCCGACAAGCACCAGCATATTGACGGCAAAGGTCTCCTGCAGCTGCGAATACTTGTAGAGCTGATTTAGGATGACCTCGGCGTTTGCATCGCGGCGATACTCGATAACGATCCTCATTCCCGCACGGCCCGATTCATCGCGCAGATCAGTGATGCCCTCAATCTTTTTATCCTTGACAAGATTGGCAATCCCCTCGACAAGAAAGCTCTTGTTGACGGCGTAGGGAATCTCGGTAACGATAATGCGGCGGTTCTCTTCCTCGATTTTTGCTCTGGCACGGACGATCACGCGTCCCTTTCCGGTCGTATAGGCATCGAGCATTCCGCGCGAGCCGTAAATCACGCCGGCAGTCGGAAAATCGGGACCCTTAATACATTCCATCAGCTCGCTGACCGAGCAGTCGGGATGATCCATACGGTAAACGATACCGTCGATCACCTCACCGAGGTTATGCGGCGGAATATTGGTCGCCATACCGACAGCAATACCGACCGAGCCGTTGACAAGCAGGTTCGGGAAGCGGGAGGGAAGAACCTCGGGCTCCTTTCTCGAGTTATCAAAGTTCGGACGGAAATTAACGACGTTCTTTTCAATATCCGACATCATCTGATCGGCAAGCTTTGCCATTCTCGCCTCGGTATATCGGTAGGCGGCGGCACCGTCACCGTCAATGTTACCGAAGTTTCCGTGCCCCTCGATCAGAGGATAACGCAGAGAAAAGGGCTGTGCCATACGAACCATCGTCTGATAAACAGCCGCATCTCCATGCGGATGATAGCGGCCGAGCACGTTACCAACCGTGGTTGCCGATTTACGGAAGGGCTTATCGTAGGTAAGCCGATCCTCGTACATAGCATAAAGAATACGGCGCTGACCGGGCTTCATTCCGTCTCGGACGTCGGGAAGCGCGCGGCTCGTAATGACGCTCATCGAATACTCGATAAAGGAGTTTTTCAGCTCCTTTTCCATATTGCGCCCAACGATTTTCTGTTCGGGATAAGAGATGTCTCCCGTGAGATTTTTTTCCATATACGGCTTCCCCCTTTAGATATCCAGGTTCGTTGCAAACTTTGCGTTCTGCTCGATAAACAGACGGCGAGGCTCAACCTGATCGCCCATCAGCACCGAGAACGCTTCGTCACAGGCAATGGCATCGTTGATTTCCACCTTCAGCAGCGTACGGTAGGTGGGATCCATCGTCGTCTCCCAAAGCTGCTCGGCATCCATCTCACCAAGTCCCTTATAGCGCTCTGCCTCGGCGGAGCCGCCAAGCTCTGCAATAATCGCATCCTTTTCCGCCTCGTTAAAGGCGTACTTGACGATCTTTCCCCGATGCACCTTATAGAGCGGAGGCTGCGCAAGATAGATATGTCCGTCCTCAATCAGCTTTCTCATGTGACGGAAGAAGAAGGTCAAAAGAAGAATGCGGATATGAGAGCCGTCAACGTCGGCATCTGCCATAATAATAATTTTTCCGTAACGGAGCTTTGCAATATCAAAATCCTCGCCGATTCCGCAGCCGAGTGCCTGAATAATCGGAATCAGAGATTGATTGGAATAGACCTTGTCAAGACGGCTCTTTTCGACGTTCAGAACCTTACCGCGAAGGGGAAGAATTGCCTGGAAACGGCTGTCTCGGCCATCCTTTGCCGAGCCTCCTGCGGAATCTCCCTCAACGAGATAAAGCTCAGTCAGCTCACATCTTCTTTCCTGACAGTCTGCAAGCTTTCCGGGAAGAGTCGAGCCTTCAAGTACCGATTTCCGTCTGGTCAGCTCTCTTGCCTTTCTTGCAGCTTCTCTTGCACGGGATGCAGCAAGAGCCTTTTCAATAATCAGCTTACCCGAGGCGGGATTTTCCTCGAAATACTCGGTCAGCTTCTTATTCATCAGGTTTTCCACCAAGGTACGGATCTCCGAGTTTCCGAGCTTTGACTTGGTCTGGCTCTCAAACTGTGCATCCTCCATCTTGATGCTGATAACCGCGGTAATTCCCTCTCGCACGTCCTCACCCGACAGATTCTTATCGGCTGCCTTGAGCGCACCGATCTTTCTCGCATAGTCGTTGAGCACCTTCGTCAAAGCGGAGCGGAAGCCGGTTTCATGCGTACCGCCCTCGATCGTCGTCATGCTGTTGGCAAACGAAATGACCGTTTCGTTATAGCTGTCATTATACTGAATCGCAACCTCGGCCGAGGGAAGCTCGGAGCCCGTTCTCATATAGATGATGTCGGGATGAATTCTCTCACAATGCTTAAGATTATTCAGATAATCGACGTAGCTTGCGATCCCGCCCTCGTAATGGAGAATCTCACTTCTTTCCATCCCCTCACGGGTATCCGAAAGAACGATCTTGACACCGGCATTCAAAAACGCCTGCTCACGCATACGGTTCAAAAGAATATCGTAATCGAAAACCGTTTCCTCAAAGATCTCGGGATCGGGCTTAAAGGTAACCTTTACACCGTGAAGCTCGGTCTCTCCCTCCAGGGCAAACGCACGCGCAACCTGGCCGCGCGCAAAGCGCTCGGTATAGCGTTTTCCGGAATGAAAGGTTTCAACCTCCATCCATTCGGACAGCGCGTTGGTAACCGCCGCACCGACACCGTGCAGACCTCCTGCAACCTTATAGCCGCCGTCTCCGAATTTTCCGCCCGAATGCAGCTTAGTATAAACGACCTCCAACGTCGGAAGCCCGGTCTGGGGATTGATACCGCCGGGAATTCCGCGGCCGTTATCAAGAACCGTTACGCTGTTATCGGAATTAATCGTAACGTATACGGTATCGCAGATTCCCGACTGTACCTCATCAATCGCATTATCGACAATCTCATAGACCAAATGGTGAAGCCCGCCGATCGACGTGGTACCGATATACATACCGGGACGCTTTCTGACAGCCTCAAGGCCCTCCAGAACTCGAATCTGCTCATCCTCATAATTTTTCCCATCGACAGCCTTCTCGATTTTGGTTGTCTCAAGCTCAAGATTCTCGTTCTTCTCGATTAGATTCTCCATCTTTTCTGACCTTTCCTTTCTTATGTCGGCTACTCGTCCGCATCCTCGGCAAGTCTCAAAAGCCGTAATTTCAGTCCTGCGCTCGAAATCAGTGACAGCTTCAGCTGATAGCAGTCGCGTCCCGAGACGCTTTCTTTTGATTTGAGAAGCAAAAAGCTTCTCGGAATTTCTCCGTTCGCCTCATCCTTCAGGAGCCCCTTTTTTTCAGCGCTTCTTAAAAAACGCTTGGTTTCGGCAGAAACCGTTGCGGTATCGAGATCAAAAATTCCGATGATATCCTTTTGGCGTACAGAAACGCCGTTTCCGATATGCAAAAACATCCGTCTATTCCTTCTTCGTAAAGACACCCTCGGAAACCAAAAGCATATTCACGCTTCCAAGGTCAAAGCCCGAATCCTCACAGGCGGTTAAAATAAATTGACGGTCGCCCGGATCTGACAAAACATATGCTCGTCGATGCTCGTCGAGCTCGCTTAATACGTCGTCAAACAAAAATACAGGATATTCCCCCGTCAAGCTTTTCGAAACCTCGCCCTCTGCAAGCTTAAGCGCCAAAACGATGGAGCGCTGCTGTCCTTGAGAGGCAAAGCTTCTTGCGCTGATTCCGTTGAGAAAAACGCCGAGATCGTCGCGATGAACCCCGAACAGAGAGCATCCCGCCGCAATCTCCCTCGTTTGATTTTTTTCGAAAAGAATGCGATAAGCATCCCTTATATCGTTTTCATTGGTCTCTGAGACGTCGCTTTCGTAGGAAAGAGAAAGCGATTCTTTTTTTCCGGAAATATCCGAAAGGAGAGGGGAAGCGAACTCACCGAGCTTTTCCAGATAAAGACGGCGATAAGTCAAAACGGCGGCGGCAGATGAGCAGAGAGCCTCGGTCCAGCTGTCAAGCTCTGCCTTGTCGCATACAAGTCCCTTTTGTGCAAGCTTCAGAAGACAGTTTCTATTCTCAAGAACCCGATTGTAATCGGCGTACAGCTTCATATAAGCGGGATAACACTGAGAGATCGCCACGTTGAGAAAGCTTCGTCTCTCCGAGGGGCCTCCTTTAATCAGCTGCAAATGTTCGGGATAAAAGAGAACGGCACGGAAATGACCGATCATATCGGTCTGCTTTGTCAGACTCACGCCGTTGCGAAGCCTTTTTCTCTCCCCATCCTCGTAGCAATAGGAAAGCGTTTGCTGCCTTTCACGGTTCGTAAAGGTGATTTCGCTTGAAAATCCTCTTGCGCCAAAGCGAACGAGATCGCCATCCGACGTTCCGCGAAAGCTTTTTCCTCTTGCAAAGGAATAAATGCATTCAAGAGCGTTTGTTTTTCCCTGTGCGTTTTCACCGAACAGAAGATTGACGCCATTTTCGAAGGAAAGATTCGCCGAGAGAATATTCCTGTAATTTTCTGCACGAAGTCGGTTTAAGATCATTCGGTCATACGAACCGGCAGAATCATATAGAAGCTGCTGAAGTTTTTCTTCTGCTCGGAAGGCTCCACCGTAATCGACTGGGTCGGAGATTTCAGGGTTATCAAAAGCTCCTCTCCCTCTGCGGCACGTACGCTGTTAATCAGGAAACGGCAATTGAAGCCGATCGTGATATCGGCTCCCTCGTGAGAGCAGGACATGGTATCGAAAACGTTTCCGTTGACAGAGTTGGACGAAAGAGAGAAGTCGTTTTCCAAAATTGAGAGACGGACGTAGCTCTTTCCGCTTCCCTGAATTTTCTCCTCGGCAACGAGGTTGGCTCTCTCAAGTCCTTCAAGAAATCTTGCGCGGTTGATCTTGACAAAGATGCTCTGATCCTTCGGAAGAATCCGATGATAGTCGATGTATTCGCTGTCGATCATTCTCGTAAAGAAGGTGATCCCGTTCATCTCGACGATTGCGTGCTTTCTCGAAAGATAAATTGAAACCAGCTCGTCCTTATCGGGGAGAATACGGATCAGCTCGGTAAGCGCATGTCCGGGAATGATGAAGGAGAATTTTGTGCTGGCAACGCGTCCGATGTCATTGATCTCACTCGTTACGATGCAACGCGAAAGCGTATATCCGTCGCAGGATACGATCTCCATCTGTCCTTTCTCAATGACGAAATAGGCACCGCAGAGCATCTGACGGTTATCCTGCTCGGCAACCGAATGAAGAACCTTGGAAATCATGGTCTTCAAAACCGATGTACTGACCGAAAATCCCTTATCTCCCGTCAGCTCGGGAAGGTTCGGAAAATCCGAGCCGTTGAGCGCAAAGAGAGAGAAGCTGGAATTTCCCGAGGAGATCGTGACGTTGAGCTTTGCATCAACCTCAAGGGTGATTTCGTCCTCGCCGAGAAGCTTTACGATCTGGAACAGGCGCTGTGCGTTGATAATATAGCTTCCTTCCTCAATGACCGAAACTGCCTCCGTTGTGGTACGGATTCCCTTATTCATATCGTAAGAGGAAAGACGGACGGTATTTTCTCCGACCGTTTCAATCAAAATTCCTTCAATAGAGGTAATGGTATTCTTTCCGGAAACGGTGCTCATCGTGGGAACGAGCTTTTCCATCAGACTTTGCTTTGAGAAAACGATTTTCATTGAAAGCTCCTTTCGGTTGAAACAATCAACCATGCGGCATTTTTGAGCCGTTCATTTTATTTACGAAAACGAAAAGATAACGATAAGGATAAGGGAAACAGCAGAGGTAGTATCAGGAACGGTGGAAAATCGGGAAAACTCGGAAATACCTTATGCAGACAGAAAAATTTACCTCTTTTTACAAGACTCTGCACTGTGGAGAGAGGGTTTCTAAAAAGTGGACGGAGAGGATAACTTTTCCTATTTTCTCTCTTTTCGGTCATCCACTTTTTTTCCACCGCGTTTCCACGGTTGAATCAACCGTTTGTCCACCGTTTAATTTTTCAGCTCTGCCATCAGCTCTTCAATCTCACTTGCAAAGTTCTGATTGGTGGAAACGTTCGATTCTACCTTTTTGAATGCAGAGATGATCGTTGCATGATCGCGGCTGAAAAATTCACCGATCGAATTAAAGGAAATATCGGTCAGCTGGCGGATCAGATAAATGCAAATGTGTCTTGCATTGACGATATCGGCGGATCTCTTTTTTGCCTTGATATCCTCGGTGGAGATTCCGTAGCGCTTTGAAACGGCGGCGAGAATGCGATCAACCGTAATATTCACAGGCTCATTGCCCGAAAGAACGTCCGAGATCGCGCGGCGGGAAAGCTCGATGGTGACGGGAGAGCGGGTCAGAAGGCTGATCGCCGCAATTTTTTTGATCGAGCCCTCAATCTGCCGTATGTTATTTTGGAGCTTTGTGGCAAGATATTCCACGACGTCGGGGGAAATGTCAACGCCGAGCGTTTCCGCCTTTTTATTAATGATTGCCGTTCGGAGCTCAAAGCTCGGCGGCTGTATGTCGGCAAGCAGACCCCATTCAAATCGGGTGCGGAGCCTGTCCTCAAGAGTTTTGATATCCTTCGGCGGTCGGTCGGAGGTGAGAATGATCTGCTTTTCCTCCTCGTACAAGGCAGTAAAGGTATGGAAAAATTCCTCCTGCGTTGCTTCCTTGCCCGCAATGAACTGAATATCGTCGATAAGCAGAACGTCTACCGTGCGGTATTTTTCGCGGAAAGCCGGCTGCGTTGAGTTTTTGATGCTGGAAATCAGCTCGTTGGTAAATTCCTCTCCCTTCTTATACATCAGACGGACGTTTGGATTATTGCGCTTGATTTCGTTTGTTACCGCAAAGAGAAGATGAGTTTTTCCGACACCGCTCGGTCCGTAAATGAAAAGAGGATTGTAGATCGGGTTATACCCTGTTTGACTCTTTCCCTTGTTGATGGACGACATGGCAACCGCCATACATGCGGCGTGTGTAAATTTATTGGAATCTCCGACGATGAAATTATCAAAGGTGTATTCCTCAACGATCGTTCTGCTTTCAATGGCAGCCGCGGTATTGAAGGATTCGGCTTCCTCGGCGGGCGGGGGAGAGGTCTCCTGCTTCTTTTCGAAGGTCGGGATCGTAAAGCCGTCCTCTCCCTCGCTTGAGACGATCTTGATCTCCGCATCGTACCCGATGACCTCTGCGAGCGCTCTTTTGAGATTGTCTGCGTGACGGCTCTGCAGAATCTTCTGCTTAAAGGAATTGTTAATCTGGAAAACCGCTTCGCTTTCGCTCAGTCCTATGAGCTTCAGATCCTGAAACCAAAGCTCGTATATCGTAGACGCAAACGTATTTTGAAGAACCGAAAGCACTGCTTTTCCGACGTCGTTTAATGCGTCCATCTTCATTCCTCACTTAAATAAAACTTAATTTATAATATTATAACATAGTAGATTAAATTTTTCAACAGATGTGGATAAGTTTTTTCGGAATCCGAGCATTTTTTTGTGTTGCGTTTTTTTGGGATTTTTGATATAATAAAAAAAACGTATCAAAGGAACGGTCCGAATGAAGATTTCTCTTTGTATTCCGCTCTATAACGAGGAAAAAATTATTGAAAAAACGATGGACGAGCTCTCTCTTTCTCTGAAAGAGCGCTTTGGCGAGGATTACGAGGTGATCTATATTGATGACGGCTCGACGGATAAAAGCCTTGACCTGTTAAAGAAAAAGCAGGACGGGCATACTCGGATCGTTTCTTATCTTCCGAACCGAGGAAAGGGCTGTGCCGTAAGAACCGGCGTTTTGCAGGCGAGAGGAGAGATCGTGCTGTTTACCGATTGTGATCTTGCATACGGCAGCGAGATCATCGGAGAGTTTTTCGGATATATGGAGAAAAATCCATCGGTTGACGTTCTGATCGGCTCGCGCTCGAAGCATCCCGAGGGCTACGCGGGCTATACCCTTCCGAGAAAGCTTCTCTCAAAGGGGTATCTCCGCTTTCTTTCGGTCTACGGGGGTCTTGGACTCAGCGATTCTCAAAGCGGTATCAAGGCGTTTCGCCGCGAGGCGGCACAAAAAATCTTTTCTCTTGCAGAGGTTGATCGCTTCGCCTTTGATCTGGAGATCATTTTGATTGCCCGCCGCCTCGGAAGAAGGATTGAGGAGTATCCCGTCAAGATCGTGAACCACCGTCCCTCAACGATTCATTTTTTCCGCGACAGTGTAAGAATGATTCGGGACGTCAGAAAAATAAAAAAGAGAATCAAAGGATGAAACGTGTAAATGAAAGAGAGCAAGCACGAGTCCGTGCTTGCTCTCTTTTCTTTACATTTTCTTCGGACCGCCGCGGAACAGAATCGCAACGAGATAGCCGAAAAGAAGAGACGCCGTGATGCCGACGGAGGCTGCGGTGAGTCCGCCGCCAAGAATTCCGATGGCGCCGTCCTTATCAATCGCCTCCCGAACTCCCTTTGCAACGATTCCGCCAAAGCCGACGAGCGGTACCGAGGCTCCGCAGCCCGCAAAATCCAGAAGGGGCTCGAAAAGGCCGACCGCTCCGAGAAAAACGCCGACGGAAACGTACAGAACCAGAATACGCGCCGGCGTCAGCTTGGTGAGATCAATCAGAATCTGCGCGATCGCGCAGAAGGCACCTCCAACGGCAAAGGCCTTGATCAGATCTATCAGAATCATTACGCTTCTCCCTCCTCATTTCCCTGTAAAACGATCAAGGGTGCAACGCCGACGATCGGCTGCCCCTGCAAAACGCTGGAGGGGCTCATCAGAGCGCCTGTCGCAAGAAACAGCATTCGCTTGATCTCTCCCTTCTCAAGCAGAGGCAGAAAATGTGCCGAAAGCACCGAAGCGCTGCATCCGCAGCCAGAACCCCCCGCATGAACGTCCTGAATGGATGGGTTATAGAGGAGAGTGCCGCAATCAAGATGATTTTTCAGAAGCGGAGCTCCGTTATCGCAGAGGATTCCCTTCATCAGCTCGCTTCCCTCGTATCCGAGATCACCCGTGACGATCGCATCAAAATCCAAGGGGTCGCTTTTTGTTTTTTCAAAGAAGGAAAGAAGGGTGTGTGCGGCGGCGGGTGCCATGGCTGCCCCCATATTTGAGGCATCCTTAATTTGGCTGTCTATCGGGACTCCTGCCATCCCCCCCATGATTTTTGCGGACGGCTTTTTCGGCGTTTGGTCGGTGATGAGAAAGGCGCCCCCTGCGGTTGCCGTCCATTGAGCGGTCGGGGGTCTTTGTCCGCCGTATTCCAGAGGAAGGCGGAATTGGCGCTCGGCGGCACAGAAGTGAGAGGTTGTAACCACGGCGACGAGATGAAGCCCGCCGCGGGACGAAAGCAGAGATGAGCCGATATAAAGCCCCTCTGCCGACGTTGAGCAGGCACCGTAAAGGCCGAGATAGGGAATTTTGAGACAGGCGTGTGCCGACGAGGAAGCAACGCATTGGTTTTGAAGATCTCCCGCAAGCAGAAGATCGGGATCCCGATGAGAAACCCCTGCCTTTTTGAGTGCGAGGGACAGCGTGATTCTTGAGAGCTCGCTCTCGGAAAGCTCCCAGGTTTTCGCGCCGAAGCGATTGCTCGGATCGCAAAAATCGAAGCGGTCGCCGAGCGGTCCTCTTTTCTCCTCGCCGCCGACGGCGCTGGCGTGAGACAGGATATAGATTGGCTTTTCAAAAAAGATCGGCTTTTGCATCGTTACCTCAAAAAACGTGTGTGATCAGGTAATAAACCGTTCCGTAAAGAACGCCCGAGAGAAGCGCGTAGAGAAGGACGGGACCCGATATACTGAAGATTTTGGCACCCACGCCGAGAATCAGTCCTTCCGCCTTGGTATCAATGGCAGGAGAAACAATCGAGTTGGCAAAGCCGGTAATCGGGACGAGCGTACCGGCACCGGCTCGCTGTGCAATCCGATCAAAGATCCCAAGGCCCGTTAAAATTGCAGCAATCAGCACCAGGGTAACCGAGACGAGCGTAAAGGAAAGCTCACGCTCTGCTCCGAGCCGGCGGTAAAGATGGGAAAGCCCCTCGCCGATGGCGCAGATGAGTCCTCCCACGGAAAATGCGCGGATACAGTTCGACAGGAGCGGAGAGGAGGAGGCTCGCGTTGCTACGAGTGTTTTGTATGAAGAAACGTCAAATTTCATAAGAGAAGCTCCTTTCTGGAAAAGTAAAAAGGAAAGGCACGATCTTATTTTTTTCTTTTTTTTTCTCCTTCATACGCCAAAGCCGAAGAAATCGGAAAATGGAGTTGACTTTCGCGCGGTTTGCAGATATAATTGGATTGATAAAAAAACGGAGAGACGGATATGCAGCGGTATGAGGAAAAAGCGAGGCTGATGGACGCCTCTGCCATCGGCAGGGCTCTGATGCGGATTGCGCACGAAATTCTGGAAAAGAACGGCGGAGCCGAAAATCTCCTTCTGATCGGTGTCAAGCGCAGGGGTTATCCCCTCGCAAAGCGGATTGCCGAAAATATCGAGCGGATCGAGGGGGTTTCTTTACCGGTCGTCGAGATGGACGTCACCGATTACCGAGACGATCTGACGACGAAAATTGCCGAAATAGAGCCTGTTTCGGTTTCGGTTGACCGAAAGACCGTCGTGCTCATTGACGACGTCATCTTTACGGGACGGACGGTACGTGCGGCGCTCGACGGAATCTTTCGCCTGGGACGCCCCGCGGCCGTTCGTCTGGCGGTTTTGATCGACCGAGGACTGCGGGAGCTGCCCTTCCGCGCGGATTTCGTCGGCAAGAACGTTCCCACCTCTCACGCCGAGATGATTTCGGTTCGCCTTTTGGAGTGTGACGGCGAGGAGGCGGTCGTGATCCTTCAAAAAAGGGAAGAAGAGGAAATATAAAAAGGCGCCCAAGCAAAATGCTCGAGCGCCTTTTTATTTGATTTTCAGAGGTTGACCTTGCTCCATCTTTGCCCGTAGAATCTCGTGGCAGAAAGTGCAAAGCGAAGAAACTGATCGATGATCAGAGAGATCCAGGCTCCGATCAGACCAAATCCGATCGGATAACAGAGAACGTATGCAAGGATAGGACGGAGCAGACCGACCGAGACGAGTGAAACGAACGCCATATAGCGCGTGTCTCCCGCACCGCGCAGGCATCCCGAGAACATCACCTGCTGGATCTGTGCGACCGAGATCAGGGCGATCATGACCGCAAGCCTCTCCCCCGTATTGACGACGGTGGGATCGTCGGAAAAGAGCAGAAACAGCGGACGCCGAAGAAGGACGCAGGAGATGAAGATGACGGTTGAGAAGATCCACCCGATTCGCTGGGAGATCTTCCCGTACACGAGTGCGTGATCGGGGCGTCTTTTCCCCAGATTTTGTCCGACGAGCGCCGAGGTGGCAACCGAAAGCCCGTCGCCGACGGTATAAATGAGTCCGAGCAGAGTCATGGCAATCTGATGCGTTGCAAACTCGACGGTTCCGAGATCGGCGATGGTTTTGGCAAAGGTGAAAAAGCCAATTCGGAGAAAAACCTGCTCACAGGCGGCACCGAAAAATACGCGGAACACGGGCGAAAGACTCTGAAAACGGAAGGAAAAGAGGCGGCGAAGGCTCAAAAAGAGATAGCCGTTCTTTTTTCTTACCGAAAGAAGCGACATCAGCATGGCAGAAAAATTGCCCATCGCAGTGGCGATCGCGGCTCCCGTAACCCCAAGCCTCGGCAAGAAGAGGAGACCGTTGATGAGAAGCGCGTTCAAGATCACGTTGACGACGTTGGCAACGAGATTGGTCGTCATTGAAATGCGCGTTTTTCCGCATCCGCGCTGTGCCGCGTTGACGGTCAGAGAGACCGAGGTGAAGATCATGCCGAGCATCGTGATGCGATAATAGGAAACCGCCTCGACGATGGTATCGTCCTTGGCGCCCGCAAAGCGAAGCAGCGGCTCGGAGAAGAGAAGCGAGATCGTAAAAAAGACAAGCGCAAGGAGAAAGACGATGGGGAGCGCTTCGGTGAGCACGCGGTTGGCGCCCTCTCTGTTTTGCTGCCCCTTTCGCCTGGCGCAGACTGCGTTGACGCCGATGGAGAGAGAGGTAATCACGGCGTAGAAGATCATGCGCGGCTGCGTCGTCAGTCCGACGGCGGCAATCGACGCTTCGCCAAGCGAGCTGACCATCAGCGTATCCACGAAGGAGATAATGCCGATCAGAATTGACTCGAGTAAAGCAGGGTACGCCATCCTTAAAAAGATGGCGTACATGGATTTGGAATTCAGATCGTCTGCCAACAGATTTTTCGGCTTGATCATGTATCTTGTCGAAAAAATCAGTTGAAAGGGCTTTGAGAAAATTCGTCTCATTTTTTGATTTGTTCTTATGCGTTCGGAAGAAGAGCGGCAACGGCGGCAAGGGCCTGGTCGATCTTGTCGAGATCGCGTCCGCCGCTCATGGCGCTGTCGGGACGTCCGCCCCCCTTTCCGCCCGCAATGACGCTGATGGTTTTGAGGATGTTACCGGCATGTGCACCCGCCTTGACGGCGTCGGCACCGCAAACGGCAACGAAGTTGAGCTTGCCGTCCGAGACGGTGGCAAAAACCGCAACCATATTCCCGAATTTTGCCTTAATGCCGTCGCAGATGCTGCGGGCGGCATCGGGCTTCATATCGAGCCTTGCGGTCAGAAGACGGAGAGAGCCGACGCTCGTGGCGCTGTCGAGCAGAGAATCAAGCTTTGCCGATGCAAGCTTTGCCTCGGCAGACTCGAGAGAGCGGCGAAGCTCGCGGAGCTCAACGTCTAGCTGCGCGGCGCGACGGAGGATATCCCTGTCGCTTGCCGCCTTCAGCTCGTGTGCGGTTTCGTGAATGAGCGTCTCGCGCTCGGTGAGAAGCTTCAGAACGCCAAGTCCCGTCACCGCCTCGATGCGGCGAACGCCGGCAGCCACCGAGCTTTCGGAGGTCACTCGGAAAAGTCCAATATTGCCGGTACTCGAAACGTGCGTTCCGCCGCAAAGCTCGGTCGAAAAGTCTCCCATCCTGACCATACGGACGATCTTGCCGTACTTTTCTCCGAAGAGCGCCATAGCGCCGTTTGCACGTGCCGTTTCCATATCCGTCAGAGAGGTTTCGACCGTCTCGGAAAGCAGGATACGGCGGTTGACGATCTCCTCAACGCGGGCAATCTCCTCGGCAGTCATCGCCGAATAATGCGAGAAGTCAAAGCGGCAGCGCTCGGCATCCACGTAGGATCCCGCCTGCTCGACGTGCGAGCCGAGCACCTCTCGCAGAGCAGCCTGGAGAAGATGGCAGGCGGAGTGGTTGCGGCAAATAGCGTCTCGTCTCGGCTTGTCAAGAGACAGCGTCAGCTCGTCTCCAACCTTAACCGCACCCTTTTCCAGCGTGCAAAGATGCACGTAAATGCCGTCGGTCTTTTTGGTGTCGTCAACGGTAAGCGAAACGCCGTCTCCGACGATCGTTCCGATATCTCCGACCTGACCGCCCCCCTCTCCGTAGAAAACGGTTCGGTCAAGGACAATCGAGCACTCACCCTCGCTCAGCTCGTCAACGAGCATATCGTTTGCAACGATGGCAAGCACCTTGCCCTTGCAGTGGGTATCGGTATAGCCGACGAACTCGGTTACGGGGAGATCGCCGAGAAGGCTTCCCGAGCCGCTTGCCCAGCCGCCAACGCTTCCGCGTGCGGCTCTGGCGCGCGTTCTTTGCTCGTTCATCAGGGAAAGGAAGGTATCGTGATCAAGCGAAAGTCCGTTTTCCTCAACGATCTCTCGGGTGAGGTCAATCGGGAATCCGAAGGTATCGTAGAGCTTGAAGGCGTCCTCGCCCGAAAGAATCGAGAGTCCGCTTGCCTTGGCCTTCTCCATCATCGTTGAGAGAATCGAAAGCCCCGCGTCGATGGTCGCGTCAAAGCGCTCCTCCTCGATGGAAAGAACCTTGAGGATATAGTCGCGCTTGACAGAAAGCTCGGGATATGCCGAAGCGTTTTCTCCCATCGCAACACAGCAGAGCTCGGCGAGGAACGGCCGATCAACGCCAAGCAGCTTTCCGTGTCGGCAGGCGCGGCGGATGATGCGGCGAAGCACGTAGCCGCGGCCCTCGTTCGAGGGAATGACGCCGTCGCAGATCATGAACATGGCGCTTTTGATATGATCGGTGCAAACGCGGATCGAAACGTCGTTTGCCTTGTCGTCTCCGTAGGTCTTTCCCGCAATGTTGCAGACCGTCTCGAGAATGCGGCGGTTGGTATCTACCTCGAACATATTGTCTACACCCTGCATGACGCAGGCGAGACGCTCAAGGCCCATCCCCGTATCGATGTTCTTTTGCACGAGCTCGGTATAGTTTCCGTTTCCGTCGTTATTAAACTGGGAGAAAACGTTGTTCCAGATCTCCATATAGCGGTCGCAGTCGCAGCCGGGACGGCAGTCGGGCTTGCCGCAGCCGTACTTGATTCCGCGATCGAAATAGATCTCCGAGCAGGGACCGCAGGGACCCGAGCCGTGCTCCCAGAAGTTATCGGCCTTGCCGAGACGGGTGATCTGCTCCTTCGGAACGCCGATGACCTCGTTCCAGAGAACGAACGCCTCCTCGTCCTTCTCGTAGATCGAGGGCCAGAGAAGCTCCTTTGGGATACCGAGCCAGTCGGGAGAGGTCAAAAACTCCCAAGCCCAAGCGATTGCCTCGCTTTTGAAGTAGTCCCCGAAGGAGAAGTTTCCGAGCATCTCAAAGAAGGTGCCGTGCCGCGCCGTATGTCCGACGCGCTCGAGATCGGGTGTGCGGATGCACTTTTGGCAGGTGGTCACGCGCGTGCGCGGCGGAACCTCCTCGCCCGTAAAATACTTTTTCATCGGAGCCATGCCCGAGTTGATCAGGAGAAGCGATTTATCTCCGATCGGAACGAGCGGGAAGCTCGGAAGGCGCAGATGCCCCTTGCTCTCAAAAAACGAGAGATACTTTTCTCTCAAGTCGTTCAGCGAAGTCCATTTCATCAGACCGATACCGTTCCTTTCAAGACCCGCCGCGTGCGGCGGATAACGATTTCAAATACAATACAGTATTATACATAGAAAATGGGGGTTTGTCAATACGGCAAGGAGCGGAAAATCCACTACGTCGCATCTCGGAGAAGCGCGAGATCGGCAGGGTCAAGCTCGGCGGTGTCCGAGAGGCAGAGCGAATAGAGAAGAACGCGATCGGGTGTGCGCCCGAGCATACGCTGAACCGCCATGGCGTAGTAAAGAAGCTGCTGCCTGTGCCGAAGGACGAGCTCGCGCTTCGATTGAATCGGATTTTTCGCGTCAAGCCGATCGGTTTTATAATCGACGAGAACGAGCTCGCCCGATGCCGTTTCAAAGAGACAGTCGATCACGCCCTGCACCAGAATGCTCCGATCGCCAACCGCCGCACGAAGCTCCGTATCCTCGGTAAAGAGCGCGGCGGGAAGCATCGAGTTAAAGCGAAGCTCCCGATAAAGCCGCTTTGCCGAAAGCATTTCGCCGAGCAGGGGGGAGGCGGCAAAGCGCCGAAGCTCCTGCGTGCGGACGAGCTCCGCCTTGTAGGGAGGAAGAAATTTCTCGGAAACGAGTCGCCGGAGCTCTGATGAAACGTCGCCTTGACGGAGTGCGGCAAGGTCGCAGAATTGCAGGAACTCATGCGTCGCCGTTCCTCGCTTGGCGCCGATAGAAGGGTCCTCCCCTCCGTAAAAGAGCGGGAGACGAGGGGGGGTTCGGTCGTTTTCAAGCTCTTTTGCGACTTCAAGGTGAGCTGCCGTGTCGTTGCTTTCGTCAAGCACCGATGGGGAGAGGCGAGAGACGGAGAGCTTGCCGGGAAGCCTGTTGAGATGCGCGTTCGGATAAACGAAGGAAAAGCGCTCGCGGAAAAGAGAAACGAGAGCGGCGTCCTCCTTTTCGGGTTCGTCGGCTCCGTCGGTCCTGCCTTCCTCCGCGCTTTCCTCGGAAAATGGCGGATCCACGAGAATCTTTGCAACCCCCCCACCGTCCTCGCCGAGGGCGGACAGCACCCATTCGAGATAGGATGCGGCGTCGCGCACCGTTGAGCCCGAGAGGATATGTCGGTTCAGGCGGCATTTGGAGAGAAAATTCTCAAAGCTCTGAGTTGCCGGCACGCATCCCGTCACGTAAAGGCGTTCGCGTGCGCGTGTAAGAGCGACATAAAGGAGACGGAGCTCCTCCTCTGCCGTCCTTTCGGAGATTCTGTCGGCAACCGCCGTGCGGATCGGGTTGTTGACTCTGGCAAAGCCGCTGGCATCGCGGAGCAGGAGGGCAAAGCCGAGCTTTCCGTCAAAGAGCCAAGTGTTGCGAAGATCCTTTGGCGATAGGCTCTTTCCGCAATCGGCGACGAAGCAAACGGGGAACTCAAGCCCCTTCGAGCCGTGAATCGTCAGGATACGGACCGCCATCGGATCGGCTGTCGATTCGCTGACCGAGCGGAAGGTTCGGCGGTTTCGGATGATTTCGTTGACGTACTCGATGAATTGGTAGAGCCCCTTGAAGGACGAGGCGGCAAAGCTTCTGGCGTAATGATAGAGAAGAAGCAGATTCTGCCGTCCGCCCTTTCCGTCGGCGCCGCCGACCGAAAGGAGCCCCGTTTCGGAGAAGAGGAGCAAAAGCAGGCGGTCGATCGGCATTCCCTCTGCCGATTCGCGCAAAAAGCCTAGGCGCTTTAGGAAATGAACGCCCTTCTCAAACGAGGGGTGTCGCTCAACGTAGGCAAGGAGCGCATCGTAAAGCGGAAGGCTTTTTTCGGATTCCCGTCGGATCTCGGCGAGCTCCTCGGGGAGAAAGCGGTAAAGCGGAGAAAGAAGCAGCCCCGAGAGGTAAACGTCGCGTCGGGGGTTGTCCACGGTATTGAGAAGGCAGAGCGCAAGCAGGATCTCGGGATTCAAGAAAAAGTCGTCCTTATCCTCCGAGACGGCGGCGATTCCCTTTTTCCGAAGCGCGTCGCGGTAAAGCGCGGCGCGGCTCTTCGTCGAGCGGAGCAAAATGGCAATATCAGAGGGCTCGATCGGCTTTCCGTTTGCAAGGCGGCCGCCTTGCAGAAGCCGCTCGATCTCATCGGCGACCCAAAGCGGCTCGGGATCTGTCGTCTCCCGCTCGGCTTGTCCCCCTTCCTCATCATCGTCCGCCGCGCTTTTCTCCTTGTGAAAGAGTGCAAGCACGGCGGGGGTCGGCTCGACCCCCTCGGGCTTTGCCTTGGCAAAGGTCAGACGGTCCTCGGGGCGATAGCCGATCGACTCGCCCGCCGCGCCGAGAAGACGGTCGAATATCGCGTTGACAAAGTCGATGACCGACTCGTCGCAACGGAAATTTTCGCTCATAAAAATCGAGGCGCAGGGGGAGTCTCCCGCTTCGGCAAGCGGCGGATACGTCGCGCGCAGGGATGCAAAAATATCGGGCTCGGCGAGGCGGAAGGAGTAGATGCTTTGCTTGATATCGCCGACCATAAAGCGGTTGCGCTCCCCGGCGATCGCCTCAAATATGCTGTGCTGGACCGAGTTGACGTCCTGATACTCGTCCACGTAAACGGCGTCGTAGTGCGAGCCGATCTCGCTCGCCAGTGGCGTGGGCGTTCCGTTGTGGGTCAGAAGCGAAAGCGCAAAATGCTCAAGATCCCCGAAGCTGAGAAGATTCCTGCGCCGTTTTTCGGCGGAGAACAGCTCTTCAAAGCGCGCCATGAGCCCCGACAGGCAGGCCGTGACCTCGGCAAACTCCGAAAGGAAGGGAGTCCATTCGTCCGCCGTGTAGAGGAAGCGATCGCAAAGCTCCTTTCGCTTGGCCTTCCAGCGCGTGCGAAGCTCCTTCAAGCGCTCGGTCTCCTCGCTTGGCCTGGAAAGCGCCTTCAGCGAGAGCGGATGATAGTCCGAGAGGCATTCCCGAATGGCGCTGTAGCCCGTCTCGCTCGCTGCCAAAAGGCGGTCAAGGTAGGCAAGGTCCGCATCGGCGGCAGGACCGTACTTCGCCTCGGCGCCGGGCGTATCGGCAATGGCCTCTCTGGCATGGGCAAGCGCTTGGCGATATTCCCTTGCAAGGCGTTCGGCAGAGAGACAAAGCCGCTTTCCCCATGGCGTTTCCTGTGGCGGCAGTCCGATCTGCGACCGAACGAACTCGGCATAGCTCCGGTAAAAGTCGGCGCCGCCCGGGAAGCCGTCGGTTTTTTCGTAGAGCAGGCAGAGAATGTCGATCAGGGAGGCTTCGTTTTTCGAGCTGACGAGGTGGTCGGCAAAGCGGCAGAAGCTCGCCTCGTCGGCAAACGCCTCTTCCCCCTCGTAGGCACCTTTGACGAGCTGCTCCATGACCGAGCGCATGATGCAGTCAACCTCGGCCTCGTCTCCGATTCGGAAATCGGGAGAAAGCCCGAGCTCGGCCGTGTGCTCGCGGATCAGCTTGCGGCAAAAGCCGTCGATGGTGCAGATATCGGCGTCGGGAAGGAGAAGCAGCTGCTTTGCAAGGCGGAGATTCCCCGGCGACCTCTTCAAAGCCTCGCCGATCGCGCCCGAGATGCGATCGCGCAGCTCACCCGCCGCGGCGTTGGTAAAGGTTACGACGAGAAGACGCGTGACGTCGGTCGGGCTGTTTTCGTCGGTGATGCTCTCGATCACGCGCTGTGTCAGCGTTGCGGTCTTTCCGGAGCCCGCAGCGGCAGAGAGCAGAAGGGTGCGGTTTCTTTCGCGGATCGCGGCGCTCTGCGCCTCGGTCCATCGGCGTTCGGTTGCCATATCGGACTCCCTTCGTGAAATATGGGCGATTGGTTAAAATTGCTTGAGCGGCGTGAGCGTCAGGCTGCCCTCGCGCCGCGTGATCTCGGCAAGCGCGTAAAATACTCCCGCTTCGTCGAAAAGGCGCAGGCGCTCGCCCTCTCTTGTGCAGGGCAGAGCCGAAAGCTTGCGAAGCTCGACCGAGAGCCCGTTTTTCGTCAGATGCACGAAGAAGGGTGCGGGGGTGTATGCCGGAGCGTTTGGGAAAATCTCGGAGATCGGCAAAATTGCATCGTCAAGCTCTGCCGCGCTCATCGCCTCAAGCTCGCTCGGCGTATGGGCTTGCGCGAGCGTGTATCCGCAGGTCTCGGTACGGCAGAGCGCGCTCATCACTGCGCCGCAGCCGAGCGCGCGGCCGATGTCGGCACAGAGCGTGCGGATGTAGGTCCCCTTTGAGCAAACGACGTCAAGCGAATACTCGCGCTCCGAGAGCGCAATCGGCTCTATGCTGTAAACCGAGACTCTTCGGGACGGACGGTCGATCACCTTTCCCTCGCGGGCAAGCTCCATCAGGCGCTTGCCTCCGATGCGAACGGCAGAGTACATTGGCGGCGTTTGCTCAATGTCGCCGACGAAGCTCTTGATTGCGCGGAAGACACGGTCCGAGGAGGGGACGTCGCTTGAATTGCTCAAAACGCGCCCCGTGATATCCTCGGTATCGGTGGTGAGGCCGAGACGCATCACGGCAACGTAATGCTTGTCCGCCTCGGTCAGGTATTCGCTTGCCTTTACGCCGCGGCCGACGAGGATCGGGAGCACGCCGGTTGCCATGGGGTCGAGCGTGCCGGTATGTCCGGCCTTGTCGGCGCCGACGAGGCGCCGTACGATGCGAACGGCAGTGTGCGAGGTAATACCCTCGGGCTTGTTCAGCAGAAGCAGTCCGTTTTTTTTCATGGAAGATCCTTTCGGGATGAGACTTCGCGGCAGAGCCGCGCGGAAAGCGAGGTCAGAAGCTCGTAGGGGATGGTACGGGCGTGCGCAGCAAGACGAAGGAGCGTTCTCTCGGTATCCCCGAACACCAGGGCAAGATCGCCGATTTGTACGCGAGCGGCGTCGGGAAGCGCGCAGAAGGCGAGATCCATGCAGATCCGCCCGACGATCGGACAAAAATGGCCGCCGAGACGAACGGGAGCGCCGCTGAGTGCGCGAGGGAGACCGTCCCCGTAGCCGATGCCGAGCAACGCCACGCGCATGCTCCTTGGCGCGGCAAAGGTGCCGCCGTAGCCGATGCGTTCTCCCTTGGAAAGCTCACGAATCGCAAGCACGGGAGCGTATAGGCGCAAAACGGGAGAAAATCCCCTCCCTGAAAAGGCATCGCTCGGTGGGTAACCGTAAAGAGCAAGACCGGGGCGAACGAAGGCGTCTCCGCCGCCGCCGTATCGCAGAAGCCCTGCGCTTGCCAGAAGGTGCCTTGGCAGAGGGCGGTACGCCGCCGAGAGACGCTCGGTAAAGCGACGAAAGCTCCGGCGCTCGCGATCGGTCTCCTCGGTGTCGGGCAGGTCGGCTGACGGGAGATGGGAAAAGATGCCCTCGAAGGCGAGGCGAGGCTGCTTCAGTGCAAGCAGCGCTTTTTCAAAAGAATCGGATTTGGAAATAGAAATTCCAAACCGCCCCATTCCGACGTCGAGCTTCAGGTGCGTGCGGATCGGCTCTCTTGACGCTTTCGACAGCGCCTTTGCGTAGTCGAGGTCTTGCACCGTCTGGATCAGTCGGTGCTCGGCAAGCTGCGGCGCAAGGCTCGGCGGCGTGCTCCCGAGAATCAGAACGTCCGCGCGGGGGACGATGCGGCGGAGCGCGATTGCCTCGGACAGCCTCGCAACGGCAAAGAGGTCCGCCCCCGCCCCCGCAAGCGTCTTGGCAACGAAGGACACGCCGTGCCCATAGGCGTTCGCCTTTACGACGGCGATCAGCCGCGCGCCCGCCGCCATGCTCAAAAGGCGCCGGAAATTGTCTGTCAGCGCCGTCTCGCTACAGACGGCAAACGCTTCTCTATCCATCGCCAAGCTTCCTTTCTTCGGTGCTACGCTATCGTATGACGGCAGGGAGCGGCGATATGACGTTACTTTATTATAGCATACAAGCCTCGCTATTTCAACCGCCCCGAAAGAAAGCGGAACTTTTTTCTTTGATAAGCGTATATTCGTATTGCATTTGGCGGCGAGATCGTGTATAATAGATGGGTAAACAGAAATCGAAGAGAGAGGAAGCCCAAATGAAAGCAGTCGTCACCGTTATCGGAAAGGACAGTATCGGAATCATTGCCGAGGTCAGCAGCATCTGCGCGACCTACGGTGCAAACATCGTGGATATCACGCAAAGCGTCATGCGCGAATATTTTGCTATGATTATGCTCGTCGAGCTTGAGAGCCTGAAGATCGGCTTCTCGGAGTTTGCCGAGGCGCTTTCGGCGCGCGGTGCAGAAAAGGGACTTGAGATCCGCGCCATGCACGAGGATATTTTCAATACCATGCATCACGTTTGACAGATCGAAAGGAAATCAGCATGCTCAATACCGCAGATATTCTTGAAACCATACAGATGATCCGAGAGGAGAATCTTGATATTCGAACCGTTACGATGGGAGTTTCGCTTTTCGATTGTCTCTCGGACGATCCGAAAAGACTTGAAGAAAAGATCTATGATAAGATCACGCGCTCGGCGAAAAATCTCGTTTCGGTTTGCTCCGAGCTTGAGCGTACCTACGGAATTCCGATCATCAACCGCCGCGTTTCGGTAACGCCCATCTCCTACGTGGGCGGCGGACTTTCCCCCGAATGCTACGTGCGGCTTGCCGAGGTGCTCGAGCGTGCTGCCGTCGAGCTTGGGATCAACTTTATCGGCGGCTTCGGTGCACACGTGCAGAAGGGAATGATGCCCGGTGCCAAAAATCTGATCGCCGCAATTCCCGAGGCGCTTGCCGCAACGACGCGCGTCTGCTCCTCCGTCAACGTGGCAACCACCAAGGCAGGCATCAACATGGACGCCGTCCGTCTGATGGGCGAGACGGTCATGAAGACTGCGTATCTCACAAGGGATAAGGATTCCATCGGCTGTGCAAAGCTCGTCGTCTTTGCCAATATGCCCGAGGATAACCCCTTTATGGCAGGTGCCGTGCACGGAATCGGCGAGCCGGATACCGTCATCAACGTCGGTGTTTCGGGCCCCGGTGTCGTTGCCTCTGCCATCAAGAGAGCGGGAGAGGTCGATTTCAGCGAGCTTGCCGATATCGTCAAGAAGATTGCCTTCAAGATCACGCGCGTCGGGCAGCTGATTGCCTACGAAGCATCGAAGAGACTCGGCGCCCCCTACGGAATCGTTGATCTCTCTCTCGCGCCTACGCCTGCACAGGGCGATTCGGTTGCGCGGATCCTCGAGAATATGGGACTTGAGCGTTGCGGAACACATGGCACGACAGCGGCGCTGGCGCTTCTCAACGACGCGGTGAAGAAGGGCGGCGTCATGGCGTCCTCGCACGTCGGCGGCCTTTCGGGTGCCTTCATTCCGGTTTCGGAGGATGCCGGCATGATCGAGGCGGTCGAGGTCGGTGCGCTTTCGATCGAAAAGCTTGAGGCGATGACCGCCGTTTGCTCGGTCGGTCTCGACATGATCGCCGTTCCCGGCGATATTTCGGCGGCAACCGTCAGCGGCGTGATTGCCGACGAGATCTCCATCGGCGTCGTCAACAACAAGACGACCGCGGTTCGGCTCGTTCCCGTCTACGGAAAGGGCGTGGGGGAGTCAGTTGAGTTCGGCGGACTTCTCGGCCATGCGCCGATCATGCCGCTGTCGGGCTTCTCCTGTGAGCGCTTCATTGGTCGCGGCGGTCGTATTCCCGCGCCGATTCATTCGCTTCGGAACTGATTTTTCATCGCAAAAAGCAACCCGATTCGTCGGTTTGGGGCGCGTTTCGTCAGCAAATTGCCATGACGACGCGCCCCCCTCTTTTTTTTCTTGATTTTGTGTGAAAATTCTCGCTTCGTCGCCACCCCGATCTGACAAATTCTCCTGCGGAGAGGTGGTACAATGTTGGCAAAATCAAGAAAAAGGATGGGACAAGCAATGGATGTTCACACAAATAAGAGGCCGAGCGGAATCTCGGCGTTCTTTTCAAAGCGAAACGCGGCACACCCGGGCTACGTGCTCGCCTCGGATATCGCCGCGGCGATCACCGTGTTTCTTTTGGCGCGCACGCCTCTGCTTTTCGGAGCGTATCCCCTTGGGATCGCCTGCCTTGCGGCGCTTCGGGGCTGGTCGGCGATTGCGGGACTTCTGGGCGGCGTGCTCGCGGCGGCGGGAATGGGAAGCGTCGGATACATATACGCGGGACTGATGATGCTGACCGTGGCGATGCGGATTTTGGCAAGCCTTCCCGGATCAGGTCGGCGCGTTCTCCCCGATTCACCGGGGGTTTTCATGGAGTTTCCGCAGCTACGTGCCGCCATCGCAACGATCGTTGGGTTTGCCGCGGCGCTCTATCAGCTCTTCATCACCGGAGCGACCACCGCGACGCTTCTCTTTTCCGTGGCGACGGTAATTTCCTGTACCGTAGCAACCCTTCTGTTTACGGGGGTGCTGGATGCACAGCTGACGATGGGCGAGCTGCTCGGACGGGACGACCCCGCCGAGCCGATGCCCGAGCGCGAGCGCGGCGAGCTGCTTCATATGCAGCTTGGCGCATTGTCGCTTTGCTTTTTCACAGTGCTTTCGCTTCGCGGCGTTACCTTTTTCGGGCTAATGCTTCCGTACCTGTTTGCGGCGGCGGCGACCCTGTACGTATCGAAGCGTCTCGGCGCACTGTACGGGGCGGTTGCGGGACTTCTGATTTCGCTCGGTGCGTCGGCGGTCTATGCGCCGACCTTTGCCCTGCTCGGACTCGCTTCGGGGCTTCTCTTTGAGATCGGCGCCTTTTACGCGCTTGCCCTCGGAGTGGCATCGGGAGCGGTATGGGGCTCGTACGTCGCGGGACTCACGGGGTTTTTGACAGTTACCCCCGAGCTTCTGATCGTCTCGCTTTTGATCTGGCCGATTCTCGGACGGATTGGCTCGGGCTCGCGTATCCTTGAGAAAAGAGCCGAATCGGCAGCCGCCGCCGAGGCCGTTCAGCGCTCGGTTGAGCAGCATCGTCGCGTCACGGTAGACCGCATGAGCGAGATGGCAGAGACCTTCGCCTCGCTCGCCGACGTTTTCCGCCGGGTAACCGAGTCGTGCGCTCCCGACCCCGAGGAGCTGCGCCTTGCCTGCGAGCAAGCCCGTGCCAAGCATTGCGACGATTGCGCGGAGCGAGGGAAATGCGCGGGCGAGGATGCCGTTCGTGCCGTTTCCGAGTCGTTTTCAAGCGAGGCGGGGCTGGCAGGCGGTGCGCTTCCCGAAGGCTTTGGCGCCGCCTGCAGCAATGCGGAGGAAATTTTTAAGGATTGCAAGCAGGAGTGTGCAAAGCTCCTTCGTTCCCATGGGACGGCAAGCGTGACCGATGCGCTCTCGCGCGATTACGAGTTGCTCTCGCGTCTTCTGTGCGAGGCGGTCAGCTCAGTCAAGGCGGAAAACAGCGAGGATGCCGAGCTCGCATCGGCAATGCGCGAGGTTATGGAGAGGCACGGCGTTGAGGGCGCGGCGGTTGCCGTTTACGGTGAGCGTCGCCGATGGATCGTTGCCGGCGCAAGCCACTGGCAGGGTGCGGCGGCACTTTCCGAGGAGCTGAGCCGTGAATTTTCGGAGCTTTGCGGAACCCGCTTATCGCCCCCGTCCTTTGAGGTGTCGGACGGAACCGTTACAATTGAAATGAAAAGCACGCGTCGCTTTACCGCCAACACCTGCCGTGCCTATCGCGCCGCCGATACGAGCAGCGTTTCCGGAGATACCGTGACCTTCTTTGAAAACGACCGAGACTATTTCTACGCACTTCTCTCGGATGGGATGGGGCACGGCTCCCGCGCGGCTCTGACCTCGGGCGTTTGCTCGGTTTTCCTTGAGCGGATGCTCGGCGCGGGCAATGCCAAAACGACGACTCTGAAGCTTCTCAACAACCTGATCCGCATGGGCGGAGAGGAGAGCGGAGCAACCGTTGATCTACTCGAGCTTGACCTTCTGAACGGACAGGCGAGCTTCATCAAGAGCGGCGCCGCTCCTTCCTACATCAAGCGCGGGGACAACCTCTTTCGGATTCGCTCCAAAACCGTGCCGATCGGTCTGACCGAATCGCTGGATGCCGAGAAGATTCGCTTTGACGTCGAGCCGGGGGACGTCATCGTGATGCTTTCGGATGGGATTTGTCAGAGCGGTGAGGATGCACCGTGGCTCATGGAAATTCTCTCGGGCGAATTCGGAGAGGAGCTTTCGCCGATCGCCGAGCGGATCGTCGGCGTTGCGGCAGGAACGCACGACCGAAGAGACGATATGTCGGTTGCGCTCATCCGTGTGTCGGAGCTTGCACTCGACGGGGAAGCCGATTCCGAGTGCGAGGACGGCGAGGGAAACCGACGCTCGGAGCCCGAGCCGCCGAGGGCAAGAGAGCTTGAGGCGGAGCCGATCGTTTGACGAAGCTTCAAAAATCCAATAAAAAAACCGCCGTGCAACGCCAAAAGGCATTGCACGGCGGCCTGTTTTATGATATAATATGTAGGATTGCGATCAGAAGACGGCGGTCAGAAACCCGAGTGCGAATCCGATCACGGCACCGAGGTTGACAACCGCCCGAAGCTCGCGCCGCATGACCGAAAGCACGAGAGCCTCAAGCTCACGCATCTCCATTTCGCGGATCTTTTGCGCCGTGATGTCCGAAAGGTCGATGCGATCGAGCAGAGTCGGGAGACAGGCGTCGAGTAGGCGGCGGAGAATTTCCTTCAAAAGCGACCTTTGTGCGGCGGCATCGAGCCCGATCTCCGCAAGGAGGGAGGCGGCATCCCGATCCAGCAACGCATCGCTTCGGAGCGCAACCGCGGAAAGCAGCTCGCTTTGTCCGCGCTCTGCGAGATAGCGCTTGACCGACTCGTCAACGGCGGGCGACAGCTGCTCGATCAGTGCATCCCCGAGGAACATACCGAGCATCGGATTTGCCTCGCGAAGGGCGGTTGCACCCTCCCTCAAAAGCAACTCTCCGAGCTTCGCCGCCGAAAGGGCCTCGGTGATCGCCTCGGCGATCGCGCCGTTGACTCGATTTCGCGCCGTAAGACTTTGTTCGCTTCCCATCAGCTCTCCGAGCCGCTCGCCGAGCGAGCGACCGCCCTCTTTCGCCGTTACCGTGAGGAGCTTTTCGGTCAAAGCATCGACGCTTTCGTTTGAAACGAGAACGCTTGCCAGGTCCTGCCGCGTTACCAGGCGCTTTCCGACGGCATCTCCGAGTGCTCGCGCAAGCTCATCGCGGCGGCGCGGAATGACGCCGGGGGTAAAGGGGAGCGCAAGAGCGCCGATCCGCTTTTCGGTATACGGGCGAAAAAGCATCTTGACGGCAAGATAATTGGTCAGATAGCCGATGACCGCACCGACAGCGGGACCGACGAGAAGCGACAAAGGGATCATGACGGGCTCCTTTTTTGAGGTTTTTTCCATTATACCGCAGGGAAAGGGTGCCGTCAAGGTCGTTTTTGCTCGGTTTTTAAAAATTTTTTGAAAAATTTTCGCTTTACTGCTTTACATTGATAAAGTAATCGTGTATAATGTAGCGGTAAGAAAAAACGGAGGAATCACCGTATGCAGCATCGATCAAGACCGAGCAACGATACCCGACTTCAAAAGGTTTATCGGATCCTCTCCGAGCTTAAGACACCCGAGGAGGTTGCCGCCTTTCTTGAGGACGTTTGCACCTTCCGCGAGCTCGAGCAGATGGCGACGAGAACCGAGTGCGCCGAGTATCTTCTGCGCGGCGATACCTATCAGGAGATCATCTCCAGAACCGAGATCTCCTCGACAACCCTGTCAAGGATCTCCCGTTGCATTCAGCGCGGAAGCGGAGGCTATGCAAAGGTGCTTCGGGAGTTCACAGAGCGGGAGGAACCGCGCGGAAAGGAAAACGAACATGAAGCTTAACAGCACTTACGATTTGGCGGAGCTTTCGAGAGATCTCTGTGCGATTTACGGGTCGCTCGGCTATCGCAAATTCCGCATGCGGAAGTTTGAGGAGTATTCGCTTTATCTGGAGAACAAGAACTTTCTCGTCAGCGAGCACGTGCTTGCCTTTAACGGACTTGACGGACGTCTTCTTGCGCTCAAGCCCGACGTAACGCTTTCGATCGTTAAGAATACGGGAGCGAGCGAGACCGAGGGGGAGAAGCTTTTTTACGCCGAGAGCGTTTACCGTCTTGACAAAAAAACCAAGGAGTACCGCGAGATTGAGCAGGTTGGTCTGGAGATGCTCGGCGGCGTTGACGCCGTCGGAACGCTCGAGGTCCTTTCGCTTGCGCTGGAGAGCCTGTCTCTCATTTCGGAAAGATCGGTGCTTGCTGTCTCGCATATGGGTCTGCTCGACGCCGTTTTCCGCTCGCTCGGACTCGGCGCTTCGGCAACATCGAAGCTTTACGCATGCTTTAAAACGGCGGGGTCGCACGAGCTCGTTCGTTTGCTGGGAGAGCTCGGGGTTGCCAAGGATCGCGTGCAGGCGCTTGCGGCGCTGCTCGCCTTTGACGTCAATGATACCGACCGTCTTGCCGCGGCGCGCGTTCTGGCAACGAGCGAGGAGGCAAAGGCGGCGGCAGGCGAGCTCGAGCAGCTTTTCTCGGAGCTTGCCCGTCTTGGCTACGGCGACCGCGTTCGTCTCGATTTCTCGGTGGTTAGCGATATCCAATACTATAACGGCATCGTCTTTTCGGGCTATATCGACGGCGTTCCGAAGGCGGTTTTGAGCGGCGGCCGCTACGATCGGCTTGCCGCCAAGCTCGGGAAGAGCATCTCGGCGCTCGGCTTTGCCGTGTATCTGAACGAGCTCAGCTATTTCCTCGGCGGGGATGCGGAGTACGATGCAAGCTACCTGCTCCTCTATCGGGAAAGCGACGATCCGAGCGCCGTCTGCCGCGCCGCCGCCGCGCTGCGCGCGTCGGGACCGGTTCGAATTGCAAGGAGCGTGCCCGAGGGCTTTCGTGCTCGGGAGATCAAACGGATGGGGGAGGATGGCTTATGCTGAGCGTTGCATTACCGAAGGGCAGACTCGGGGATAAGGTATACCGCCTTCTCGAGTCGGTCGGATACGGATGCCCCGAGCTTCTCGGAGACAGCCGAAAGCTCGTATTTGAAAACGAGGAGAACGGCGTGCGTTACTTTCTCGTCAAGCCGTCCGACGTTCCGATCTACGTGGAGAACGGCGCGGCGGACGTTGGCGTTGCGGGGCGCGATATTCTCCTTGAGTATTCGCCCGTGGTGCACGAGCTGCTCGATCTTGGGATCGGCTCCTGCCGGATGGCGGTTGCCGCCAAGGAGGGCTTTCGCGACGACGTGACGAGACCGCTTCGCGTGGCGACCAAGTTCGTCGAGATTGCCAAGCGCCATTACGCCAAAAAGAATCGCGAGATCGAGATCATCAAGCTGTACGGCTCGATCGAGCTCGCGCCGCTGCTCGGGCTTTCGGACGTCATCGTCGATATCGTCGAGACGGGAAGCACCCTGCGCGAAAACCGTCTGCGCGTCTGCGAGGAGATTCTGCCGATCAGCGCCAGACTGATTGCAAACCCCTCGTCGAGACAGTTTTTGGGCAACGAGATTGCAGAGCTTGCGGGAAAGCTCAAGGCGGCGATCGAGCCAGGCTCGGTCGGGAAAGGAAAATAAGATCATGATCAAAATATACAAGGGCGCTTTGGCAGACGCCGACATACTCTCGCGAGAGATCAACGACTATCCGCGAGAGTATGAGGAGACGGTTCGCGAGATCCTCGGCGAGGTCAGGGAACGGGGCGATGCGGCGGTGCTCGCTTACTGCGAGCGGTTCGATCGCTGCAAGCTTGCCTCTCTTGAGGTAACGCGGGAGGAGATCGAGGGGGCGCTTTCGCGCGTGCCTGCCGATTTTCTGAAAACCCTTCGGATTGCCAAGGATAACATTGCCTATTTCCACACGGCGCAAAAGCGCAACGACTTTGAGCTTCGCCGCGACGGCGGAATCGTCCTCGGGCAGCGCTTTACGCCGCTTGCCCGCGTCGGCATCTACGTGCCGGGCGGTACCGCCAGCTATCCCTCGACGGTTCTGATGAACGCTGTTCCCGCCAAGATCGCGGGAGTAGGCGAGATCGTGATGGTAACCCCCCCTGCCGCCGACGGAAGCGTCAGGGACGAGATTCTTGCCGCCGCATATCTCGCGGGAGTTGACCGCATCTTCAAGTGCGGCGGTGCGCAGGCGATCGGGGCGCTTGCTTACGGTACCGAGAGCGTACCGCGCGTCGATAAGATTGTCGGCCCCGGCAACATCTTCGTTGCCATCGCCAAGAGAATGGTGTTCGGCGTCGTCGGCATTGATATGATCGCGGGGCCGAGTGAGATTTTGATCGTTGCCGACGGGGAAGCCGATCCCCGCTTCGTTGCCGCCGACCTGCTTTCCCAGGCCGAGCACGACAAGCTGGCAACGGCTGTGCTCGTGACCGACAGCGAGAGCCTTGCCGAGGCGGTCTCGTCCGAGCTTGAGGAGCAGCTCTCTCGCCTGCCGCGCGAGGAGATCGCCCGTGCCTCGATCGAGTCTAACGGCAAAATCATCGTGATGGACAGCATCGACAAGGCGCTGGAGATCAGCAACCGGATCGCTCCCGAGCATCTTGAGCTCTGTCTTTCCGAGCCGTTTGAGGCGCTCAAAAAGGTGAAGAACGCAGGCTCGGTGTTCCTTGGCCGATACACGCCCGAGTCGCTCGGCGACTATCTCGCCGGCACGAACCACACGCTGCCGACGAGCGGAAGCGCGCGCTTCTCCTCGCCCCTTTCGGTGGACGATTTCGTGAAAAAGCATTCCTATCTCTACTATCCCGAGGAGCAGCTTCGCGCCGTTAAGGACCGCGTTGCCGACTTTGCCGAGCGCGAGGGACTTTCGGCGCACGCCCGCGCCGCGCTCATCCGCTTTGCCGACGGGGAGGGCGAGACGAAATGAGCCGCTTTCTCCGACAGGGACTCAAGGCCCTCGTACCGTACGTTCCGGGAGAGCAGCCGAAATCGGTCAGGCGGCTGATTAAGCTCAACACCAACGAGTCGCCCTTTCCCCCCTCGCCCCGCGTTTTGGCGGCAATAAACGGTAAGGAAACCGAGCGTCTCGGGCTCTATTCCGATCCCACGGCAGAGGGGCTTCGCTGTGCGATCGCCGAGCATTTCGGAATTTCGCCGGCTTCTGTCGTTTGCTCCAACGGCTCGGACGAGATCCTTGCCTTTGCACTCGACGCCTTCTGCGACCGCGAGATCGGGATGCAGACGCCCGACGTTACCTACGGCTTTTACCCCGTGCTGTCGGGGCTTTACGGCATTCCGATGAAGGTTCGTCCTCTCCGAGAGGATTTTTCGGTGGACGTCGAGGCCTTCCTTTCGGGGCGCGAGACCGTCGTGCTTGCCAACCCCAACGCCCAGACCGGAGTAGCGCTTCCTCTTTGCGAGATCGAGCGGATCGTTTCGGCGGATCCCGAGCGACTCGTTGTCATCGACGAGGCGTACGTTGATTTCGGTGCCGAGAGCGCGGTTGCGCTGACCCGGCAATACGACAATCTGCTCGTCGTGCAGACCTTCTCGAAATCTCGCTCGCTTGCGGGGGCGCGCATCGGCTTTGCGATCGGTGCGCCGTCGCTTGTTGCCGATCTTGAGACGGTTCGCAACAGCTTCAATCCCTACAACGTCAATCGCCTGAGCCTGCTTGCGGGCGCCGAGGCGATCTCGGACACCGCTTATTTTGAACAGACGCGGCACGAGATCATGCGCGTGCGCGAGAGCACGAAGGCGGCTCTTGCCGAGCTCGGCTTTGAATTTCCGCCGAGCCGAGCGAACTTTATTTTGGCGCGCCATCCCAAAATTTCGGGTGAGACGCTCGCTGCCGCTCTGCGTGAGAGGGGCATCATCGTCCGTCATTTCAGGGACGAGCGGATAAGCGACTATGCACGCATTACGGTTGGGAGCGAGGCCGACATGGCATATCTGATCTCACAGCTCAAAGAAATCGTCGGAGGTTGACGGTATGAGAGTATCGAATATTGAAAGAAAAACGGGAGAAACCGAAATCAAGCTTTCGCTTTCGCTTGACGGAAGCGGCAGATACAGCCTGGCGAGCGGAATCGGCTTTCTGAACCATATGCTCGCGCTCTTTGCAAGGCACGGCTCGTTTGATCTGACGCTGTCCTGCAAGGGCGATCTTGACGTCGATTGCCATCATTCGGCGGAGGATATCGGCATTTGCCTCGGTGAGGCCTTGAGAGAGGCGCTCGGCGACAAGATCGGCATCCGCCGCTACGGCGATCGGATCCTGCCGATGGACGAGGCGCTGATTCTCGTGGCGATTGATCTCTCGGGGCGCGGATACCTCGGCTACGAGGTCGAGCTGCCCTCGGCACGCGTCGGGGAGTTTGATACCGAGCTCGTCGAGGAGTTCCTTTCCGCCTTCTCGCGGAGCGCGGGGGTGACGCTGCACGTCCGTCAGCTTGCCGGCCGTAATACGCACCACATCATTGAGTGCATCTTCAAATGCCTTGCGCGGGCTTTGCGCGATGCCGTCGAGATCGATCCTCGCAACCGCGGGGCGCTTCCCTCGACGAAGGGGGTCCTCTGATGACCTGTGTCGTTGATTACGGCGTCGGAAACCTCTCCTCTCTCGTCGGCTCGCTTCGTCGGGTCGGCGAGGAGGCGGTCGTGACGGCAGATCCCGCAAGACTCCTTTCGGCGGATCGGATCATTCTGCCGGGGGTCGGTGCCTTCGGAGACGCCGCCGAGCGGCTTTTTTCCTCGGGACTTGCCGAGGTTCTGTATGCGGCGGTGGAGAAAGGAATTCCGCTTCTCGGCATCTGCCTTGGGATGCAGCTGCTTTTTGAGAGAAGCCTGGAGTACGGAGAGCACCGAGGGCTCGGACTGCTTCGGGGAGAGGTGCGAAGAATCGACGAGGAGGGGGACTTCCCCTACAAGATTCCGCATATGGGCTGGAACAGCCTTGCGATTCGCCGACCCTCGCCGATCCTGCGTTACGTCCGAGAGGGAGATTACGTATACTACGTGCATTCCTTTTGTGCGCGCGGCGCAGGGGATGCCGTTTGCGCGACCTCGGAGTACGGATGCGAGATCGTTGGCGCGGTATCGTGCGGCAACGTCCACGGCACGCAGTTTCACCCCGAGAAAAGCGGCGAGGTCGGGCTTTCGATCCTTCGTGCCTTCTGTGAGCTGAAGGGAGGGGTATCGTGAAAATTTTTCCCGCAGTGGATATCCGAGGGGGGCAGGCGGTTCGGCTCCTGCGCGGCAACTACGACGATATGACGGTCTATGCAAGCGATCCGGTTTCGGTTGCCGTCTCCTTTCGCCGGGCGGGTGCCGCGTGTATGCATATCGTCGATCTCGACGGCGCCAAGGACGGAACGCTTGCCAACTTTGATTTGATCGGTCGGATGATCGCCGCCTCGGGCCTGTTCGTTGAGGTCGGCGGAGGAATCCGCGACGAGGAGCGGATTGCGCGATACCTGGAGATCGGTGCCGGACGCGTTATTTTGGGAACGGCGGCACTTGAGAATCCCGATTTTGCAGAGCGCGCCGCGCGCCGCTTCGGCGACGCCGTTGCCGTTGGGGTTGACGCCAAGGATGGCCGCGTTGCGACACACGGCTGGCTTTCGGTCAGCGAGGTCGATTCCTTTGAATTCTGCCGTGAAATGTACGGTCGGGGCATCTCGACCGTGATCTATACCGATATTGCCTGCGACGGTGCGATGCAGGGAACCAATCTCCCCGCCTACCGAAGGCTCGGGGAGCTCCGCGGACTGAACGTGATCGCATCGGGCGGCATTTCCTCTCTCGGTGAGATCAAAGCCCTTTCCGAGATGGGGGTTTACGGTGCGATTTTGGGAAAATCCATCTATACCGGCGCAATCCGACTGGAGGATGCGCTCAGAGAGGCAGGGGAATAACGACAATGCTTGCAAAGAGAATCATTCCATGCCTTGACGTACGCGCAGGGCGCGTTGTGAAGGGGACCAATTTCGAGGGGCTTTACGATGTTGAGGATCCCGTTGCGCTCGCTCGCTTCTATAACGAATCGGGAGCCGACGAGCTCGTTTTCTACGATATAACGGCATCTGCCGAGGGGCGTGGCATCTTTACTGACATTCTCCGCCGCGTGGCGAGTGAGATCTTCATCCCCCTGACGGTTGGCGGCGGGATTAACTCGCTTTCCGATTTCGATCTCGTTCTGAAAAGCGGGGCGGATAAGGTGAGCGTCAATTCGGGCGCCATCCGCCGTCCCGAGCTGATCGCGGAGGCGGCAAAGCGCTATGGCGATCAGTGCGTCGTCCTGTCCATGGACGTTAAGCGCGTTTCGGGCGAATTCCGCGTGTTCGCAAGAGGCGGCCGAGACGATACGGGGCTTGAGGCAATCGAGTGGGCAAGGCGCGGCGAGGCGTCGGGCGCGGGCGAGATCGTGCTCAACAGCATCGACACCGACGGAGTCAAGCGCGGCTTTGATCTCGAAATGCTCCGTGCTGTCTCCGAGGCGGTCTCGATCCCCGTCGTTGCATCGGGAGGTGCCGGCTGCATCGAAGATTTTATCAAGCTTTTTAACGCGCTCCCCCGTGTTGATGCGGGGCTTGCGGCGTCCATCTTTCACCACAAAAAGGTGGGAATCCGCGAGCTGAAAAGCCGCCTTCATGCCGAGGGCGTGAACGTGAGAGTGTGAAAATGGAAAGGACTGCTGTTATGCTGAATATCGAAGAACTCAAATTTGACGAAAAGGGACTGATCCCCGCCATCGTTCAGGATGCCTACACCGGCGAAGTCCTGACTCTCGCGTACATGAACCGAGAGAGCCTTCAGATCACGCTTGAGCGGCGCCTCACCTGCTTTTTCAGCCGCTCGAGAGGGGAGCTTTGGCTCAAGGGCGAGACCTCGGGCAATTATCAGCACGTTGTTGACGTGACGGCGGACTGCGACGGCGATGCACTCGTCGTGCGCGTCAAAAAGGACGGCCCCGCCTGCCATACGGGTGCCGTCAGCTGCTTCCACCGCCCGATCGTCTCTGCCGAGGGAGAGGCGGTGAAGCCCTTTACGGTCGACGATCTCTACCGTCTGATCTCGGGACGCCGCGAGAGCATGCCCGAGGGCTCGTACACCACCTACCTCTTCCAAAAGGGTCTTGACAAGATCCTGAAGAAGGTCGGTGAGGAATGCACCGAGGTCATCATCGGCGCCAAGGCCGAGAGCCGTGAGGAAACGGTTTACGAGCTTGCCGATCTCTGCTACCACGCCCTCGTCCTGATGGTTGAGATGGGCATTGCCCCCGACGACATCCGCGAGGAGCTGGCGCGGCGGCAGATCGTTGATCACAAGGTCAAGCAGGAGAAGATGAAATAATGAGGCTTCCGAAATCGGACCTGCACACGCATACTGCCTTTTGTGACGGAAAGGGAACGCCCGAGCAAACGGTTCTCGGCGCGATTCTGCGCGGATATCATACGGTCGGAATTTCGGGGCACGCCTGCACGCCCTTTGACAGGCGGTACTGCATGACCGACGAGCCGGGGTATTTCGCCGAACTTCGGCGCCTGAAGGCGCTTTATGCCGACAGGATCTCGGTGCAGATCGGTCTTGAGATCGACGCGCTTGCAGGGGAGCGGCGCTCTGAGGCCGATTACGTGATCGGCTCGGTGCACTATTTTAACACGCCGAGCGGTCTTTTCGACGTTGATTTGAGTCCCGAGGAGCTTTCTCGTGCGCTGTCGGTCGGCTACGGGGGGAACGAGCACGCGTTGATCGATGCTTATTTTGCCTCGGTCGTTGATATGGCGGCGCGGCTTCGCCCCGAGATCGTCGGGCATTTCGATCTGCTTACGAAATTTGAGGAGCTCGGCTCTCCGATCAATACGCGCTCGGACTATTATTACGGCGCGGCGTGCGACGCCCTTGCCGCAACCGTTCGGGTTGCGCCCCGTCTGGAGATCAACAGCGGCGCGATTTCCCGCGGCTACCGAAGCGAGGCATATCCCTCGGACCGATTGATTTCGGCAGCGCTCGACCTCGGCGCACGCTTCGTTTTCAGCTCCGACGCCCATACGCCCGAGAACGTCGGCTATGCCTTTGAAGGGAGCGCCGAGCGCCTTCTTGCCCTCGGCTGCACCTCGGTTGACGAGCGCTTCGGCGACGCCTTCCGTGAGCATTCGCTTCTTTAAGCCGACGGTAAGGGAAACCCAAAAAAGAGCGGCTCTTTTTCGTGAATCGTCCGTGAGGACGTCGCGTGAAAGAGCCGCTCTTTGAATTTAATGAGCAAAATATTTGCGATCCAGCGAGCGGAGTCCGATCGCCTCGGCAATATGCCTTGCCGAGATCAGCTCGCTTTCTGCAAGATCGGCGATCGTTCGTGCCACGCGCAGGATCCTGTCGTGTCCGCGTGCCGACATACCGAGCTCCTCGAATGCCGAGCGAAGAACCGCCTCGGCGCCGCTGTCGAGTCTGCAATGACGGCGCAGCTGTGCCGAGGTGAGGCGCGCGTTCGGCGTTGCCGTCTCGCCGAGCTGCTCGGCGCGCCTTGCCGAAAAGCGCCTTGCGGCATCGGCACGCGCCTTGACGGTCTCGGAGCGCTCCTCGTCCGAGGGCGGGGCGCTGAGCTCGTCGTAGCTGACGGCAGGGACCTCAACCTGAATATCAATGCGGTCAAGCAGAGGACCGCTGATGCGTGAGAGATAGCGTCTGACCGACTCGGGTGTGCAGGTGCATTCGCGCGAGGGGTCTCCGTAGTAGCCGCATCGGCAGGGGTTCATGGCGCAAACAAGCATGAACGACGAGGGGTAGGTCACCTTTTGCCGCGCGCGCGTGACGGTTACGCAGCCGTCCTCAAGCGGCTGGCGGAGCGCCTCGGTGATTTGCTTCGGAAATTCGGGGAGCTCGTCGAGAAAGAGAACGCCGTGATGCGAGAGCGAAATTTCGCCCGGCTGCGGATAGCTGCCGCCGCCGATCATGCCGGCAGGGCTGACCGTATGGTGCGGAGAGCGGAAGGGTCGGCTCGTGACGAGGTTTTCCCGACGGACCAGCCCCAAGACCGAATGCACCTTCGTGATCTCAATCGCCTCATCAAAGGTGAGATCGGGAAGGATGCTCGGCAGGCGCTTTGCAAGCATGGACTTGCCCGAGCCGGGCGGCCCGATCAAAAGGACGTTGTGCCCGCCTGCCGCGGCGATTTCCATCGCGCGCTTTGCCCTTGCTTGCCCTCGTACCTCGGAGAAATCGGGGGCGGTCTTGCTCGGACAGGCGCGGAAGGTCGAAACGTCAAAGGTCGTCGGCTCGAGCCTCCGTTCTCCTCGGAGATGGAGCAAAAGATCGCGCACGTGGCCAACGCCGTACACCGTGATGCCCGAGGCAACCGCCGCCTCCTTGGCGTTTTCAATCGGAACGAAAAGCTCGCGCCGTCCCGCCGCCTTGGCGGCAAGGCTCATCGGAAGCACGCCGTCCACGGCGCGCAGCTCGCCCGAGAGCGAAAGCTCGCCGATCAGACACTTGTCCTCAAAGGAGAGCGAGCGCGGAATTTTTCCGTCGCATTGCAGGATACCGGCAAGGATGGCGAGATCAAAGGACGAGCCCTCCTTTTTCAGACTTGCGGGCGCCAGATTGACGCAAAGCTCCATCGACGGGAAGAAGATCCCCGTGTTTTCGCAGGCGGCGCGCACGCGCTCCTTGGCTTCCTTCACCGCCGCATCGGGAAGACCGACGAGCTCGAAGGTGGGGATCCGATCCCAGCCGCTGCATTCGACCGTGACCTCAAAGCCGTCGATTCCGACGAGCCCTGCGGAATAAATTTTCGAGAGCATCTCATACCTCCGAGTCTCCGCAGGCTGTTCGCCGCGGAGGGTTGATTTTCTGTTGCCGTTTGTTCACAATTATATCATAAAGGAAAGCCTTTGTAAAGTCCGTGCCGTGCCGCTCTTTAAATATGAATTTTTTGTGAACTTTGAAAAAAACCACTTTACAAATCGCGCTCAGAGTGCTATAGTTTCATCAATCCACAAGGAGATTCCGAAGGGGAAGATGAAATGACGGTTCTGCACAACGACGCGAAGTATTATTTTTACTTTGGCTTTGCCTACGATTATTCGGGCAGAGCCTTTTCGGCGTTGTGTGGTCAGAACGGCAGATAAAAAGCAGATATCGCTTGCCGACTCCCACAGCAAACGCTGTGGGAGTTTTCTTTTTCGGCGGAATCTCAAGTCTTAAATGCAAAGGAGTCAGGGTATGATCGTTATTTTGAAGGATCAGGAGAAAAAGGAGCAGATCGGGCTTTTGGTCGAATGGCTCGGGAAGCAGGGGGTTTCGGTACAGGCGACGGAGGGCGCACACAGAACGATTCTCGGTCTGATCGGCGACACCTCGCATATCGACATTGATCTTTTGCGTGCACTTGAGATCGTTGAGGACGTCAAGCGTGTGCAGGAGCCCTACAAGAAGGCAAACCGCAAGTTTCATCCGAATGACACCGTCGTTCGGATCGGTGACGCCGAGATCGGCGGTGACTCCTTTGCCGTCATCGCGGGCCCCTGCTCGGTCGAGTCCGAGGCACAGCTTTCGGCGGTGGCAGAGGCGGTGAAGGCATCGGGTGCGGGGCTTCTGCGCGGCGGCGCCTTCAAGCCGAGAACCTCGCCCTACGCCTTTCAGGGGCTTCGCGCCGAGGGGATTCGTATGCTCCTTGAGGCAAAGCGCAGAACCGGGCTTCCGATCGTGACCGAGCTGATGGATCCGTCGCAGATTCCGCTTTTCGAGGAGGTTGACGTGATCCAGATCGGCGCGCGGAATATGCAGAACTTCGAGCTGCTGAAGGAGGTCGGCGCGCTTCGCAAGCCGATTCTCTTAAAGCGTGGACTTTCGAGCACTCTGCAGGAGCTTGTCATGAGTGCCGAGTACATCATGGCGGGAGGAAACGAAGAGGTCATTCTCTGTGAGCGCGGCATCCGAACCTTCGAGACGGCAACGCGGAACACGCTCGATCTCTCGGCAATCCCGGCGCTCCGTCAGATGACGCACCTGCCGATCGTCGTCGATCCCTCTCACGCGACGGGCTATGCGCGCTACGTTGCTCCGATGGCGCTTGCCGCCGTTGCGGCAGGGGCAAACGGACTGATGATCGAGGTGCATAACGATCCTGCCGCCGCGCTTTGCGATGGTCCGCAGTCACTGACACCCGATGCCTTCGCCGAGCTGATGAAGCGCGTGAACGCGGTACGGGGGTGCCTGCTATGACCTTCGGAATCGTTGGACTCGGACTGATCGGCGGCTCGTTTGCCATGTCGATCCGAGCCGACCGACCGAGCGATCGGATTCTCGTCTCGGAGCGCTCGCCGCAGACGCTTGACCGCGCTCGGCTGCTCGGTCTCTACGACGGGCTGCTCGACGAAAGCTCGCTCGGCGAGGTGGATCTTCTTTTGCTGGCGCTCTATCCGCGCGCCGCAATCGCATGGCTGAAGGAGCACGCAGGGGAGCTCTCTCCGCACACTGTCGTTGTTGACCTCGCGGGCATCAAGCGCGAGATCTGCGAGGCGGCGGGCGAGCTTTCGCGCACCTACGGCTTTCATTTCGTCGGAGGACATCCGATGGCGGGGCGCGAGGTCTGGGGCATTGAGGCGGCGCGGGACGATCTCTTCATCGGCGCCTCGATGATTCTCACGCCCGAGGGCGACGTGTCCATCGAGGTGCTTTCCGACCTCAAGGCGTTTTTTCTCTCCCTCGGCTTTTCCAAGGTCATCTTCTCGTCCCCTGCCGATCACGACCGTATCATCGCCTATACCTCGCAGCTTGCACACGTGCTCTCAAGCGCCTATATCTCCTCTCCGACGGCAGAGGAGCAGCGAGGCTTTTCGGCAGGATCCTTCCGGGATATGACGAGAGTTGCCCAAATCAACGCCGAGATGTGGAGTGAGATTCTCATCTCGAACCGCGAGCCCTTGCTTTGCGAGCTTGACCGCCTGATCGGGAGCCTTTCACAGTTCCGCGCGGTCATCTCCGAGGGGGATGAGGCGGGTCTCCGTGAGCTGCTCTCGAGAGGGGCGGCGCGAAAGAGGGAATATGGCGGTTGACAGCTCCAGAAAATCCAAGTATAATTATGGAAGAAAACGAACGAGCGGCGGAGGACGGAAATGAAACACGTACGTATTGAAACCAAGGCGCCCTATGACGTCCTGATCGAGCGAGGCCTTCTTGACTTGGTCGGTCCGCTGATCCAAAGGGGACTCGGCACTCTTCGGGTTGCTCTGATTTCCGACGGGACGGTTGATCGACTCTACGGGGACCGCGTTGAGCGCTCGCTTGCGTCGGCGGGGCACCGCGTGCTTCGTCTCTCCTTCCCGGGCGGCGAAGAAAACAAAACCCCCGAGACGGTCGTGCGCCTGCAGGAGGCGATGCTTCGCGGGGAGATCACGCGCGCCGATCTCGTCGTCGCGCTCGGCGGCGGAATCGTCGGGGACGTCGCGGGCTTTGCCGCCGCGACCTATCTGCGCGGCATTCGCTTCGTGCAGATTCCAACGACGCTGCTTGCCGCACTCGACTCATCGGTCGGCGGAAAAACCGGTGTCAATCTCCTCGGCTACAAGAACCAGATCGGTGCCTTCTGGCAGCCGTCGCTCGTGCTTTGCGACCCCGACGTTCTTCAGACGCTCACAGAGGAGCAGTACGCCGACGGTATGGCAGAGGCGATCAAGTACGGCGTTGCCTTTGACAGAGGGCTTTTCGAGATGCTTTACGCCGATCACGATATCGAAGAGGTCATCCGCCGCTCGGTTGCCATTAAGGGGGACGTCGTTCGCGCCGACGAGCGCGACGAGGGCGTCAGAGCGCTGCTCAATTTCGGGCACACCGTCGGGCACGCGATCGAGAAGCTGACCGAGCATGAATTTACCCACGGACAGGCGGTTGCCGTCGGCATGATCGTTGCCACGCGCGGCGCGCTTCGCATGGGCTACTGTCGGGAGAACTTCCTTGACGATCTGGTGGGGTGCATCACCTATCGGGGCTTGCCAAACGCTGTGCTTGCCACCACCGAGGAGCTGATTTCCGCCATGAAGAGCGATAAAAAGCGCATGGGAGACGAGATCACGCTCATTTTGCCGAGACGTCTTGGCGAATGCCGCGCCGAGCGGATACCAATGTCCGAGCTCGAGCGGTATTTCCGAATCTGATCTCCCCATTTCTCAGAAAACGAAAGGAGTGCCGTATGCCTGTCAAACGTCGGATCGTTTCCCCCGCGTGCTTCGGGCGGGTGAACGCCATTGCCTCGAAAAGCGAGCTGCACCGCGCCCTGATCGCGGCTTCTCTGTGCGACGAGCCGACCGAGCTTTGCTTTTGCGGCATCTCGGAGGATATTTCCGCAACGGTTTCCTGCCTCTCTGCGCTCGGTGCCGAGATTCAACGCACGCCCCTTGGGTATACCGTGCGGCGCGCGGAGCCGCCGGCACGCGCCACGGTTGATGCCGGGGAGAGCGGCTCGACTCTGCGCTTTCTCATTCCGGTTGCCGCCGCAATGGGGGTTGACACGACCTTTCTCGGGCGCGGACGGCTCGGCGAAAGACCGCTCGCACCCTTGACCGAGGAGCTTAAGGCGCATGGCGTCGAGGTGATCGGCGAGGGGCTTCCGCTCCGTATCCGAGGGACTCTCGGTGCGGGGCGCTACGAGCTTGCCGGAAATATCAGCTCACAGTTCGTCACGGGGCTTTTGCTTGCCCTGCCGCTCCTTGACGGAGAGGCGACGGTTGCTCTGACGACGCCTCTTGAGAGCGCCGCCTACGTTGACGTGACGTGCTCGGTGCTGTCGGCATTCGGGGTTTCGGTTCGCACCGCGGGGGGCGAGTACCGTCTTGCTCCCGATGCCGGCTATCGCTCGCCCGGCCGATACACCGTTGAGGGGGATTGGTCGAACGCAGCCTTCCACCTCGTTTCGGGCGCGATCGGCGGAGAGGTTTCGGTCGCGGGACTCTCGGAAGCGAGCCTGCAGGCCGACCGCGCCGTGCTCGACGCGCTTCGGCTTGCCGGGGCTTCGCCCCGCTTTGAAAACGGGGTGCTTCGGGTCGTGCGCCCCGAGCGGCTTTCTGCCTTTGATTTCGACGTATCGGGATGCCCCGATCTTTTTCCGATCCTGTGCGTGCTCGCCTCGGCGTGCGAGGGCGAAAGCCATCTCTTTGGCGGCGCCCGTCTCCGCCATAAGGAGAGCGACCGCATTTCCTCGACCCACGCCATGCTTCGCGCCCTTGGCGCAAGCGTTTGGGCAACCGAGGACGGCATGACCGTGCGCGGCGGCAAGCGCCTTTCGGGCGGCGTGATCGACGGTGCGGGCGACCATCGGATCGTCATGGCGGCGGCGGTTGCGCGTGCGCTTTGCGACGGCGAGACGGTCATCTGCGGAGCCGACGCCGTATCAAAATCCTATCCCGCCTTCTTTGATGATTTTGCAAGCCTGAAAGGAGAGTCCCATGAGATCTGAATTTGGAAAACGCCTTTCGGTCTCGCTTGTCGGCGAGTCGCACGGTGCGTTCGTTGAAGCAACGGTTTCCGGCTTCCCGATGGGGCTTGCCGTTGATTTCAAGGCGCTTTCCCATGCGATGGAGCGCCGCCGCGGCGGCGGCGCACTTGCAACGCCTCGCCGTGAGAGCGACGAGCCGATCTTTTTGTCGGGCATCGCGTCGGGGGTTACGACGGGGGATCCGATCACGGTAAGAATTCTGAACCAAAACCAACGCTCGGGGGATTATCACGGATTTTGCGACACACCCCGTCCTTCACATGCCGACTATACGGCGCAAATGCGCTACGGCAGGGAGATTGATCTCCGCGGCGGCGGCCATTTTTCGGCGCGCCTGACTGCTCCTCTTGTTGCCGTTGGCGAGCTTGCAAGGCAGGCGCTCTCGCTTCGCGGAATTTCGGTCGGTGCGCATCTTGAGGCGGTCGGGGGAATCCGTGAGCGCAGATACCTCACCCTTGCACTCACAGAGGACGAGCTGCTTTCCCCGGGCAGGAAGGACTTTCCGGTTTTGGACGACGCCGTCGGGGAAGCGATGAAGCGCGAGATCCGTTCTGCTGCGGAATCGGGGGATTCGATCGGCGGCATCGTTGAATGCGGAGCGATCGGATTGCCTGCCGGGATCGGCTCGCCGCTCGGACGGGGCCTTGAAAATCTGCTTGCCGGTGCAATCTTCGTGCTCGGCGGCGTGCGCGGCATCGAGTGCGGAGACGGCTTTGCCCCCACCGCCATGAGCGGCTCGGCACATAACGACCCCTTTTGCATCAGAGACGGCCGCGTTGCAACCGAAAGCAATCATGCCGGCGGTATCGTCGGCGGAATTTCGACCGGAATGCCGCTGCTCTTCCGCGTTGCCATGAAGCCGACGGCGTCGATTTCGCGTGAACAGAAAACCGTTTCGCTTTCAGCGATGCGGGAGACGACGGTCAGAGTCGGGGGCAGGCACGATCCCTGCATTGCCCTTCGCGCGGTGCCGTGCGTTGAGGCGATTGCCTCGATCGTTTTGCTGGAAGCGATTTTGGAGACCGAGGAGGAAAAGAATGAATCTCGAGAAATGCCGAGCCGATATTGACCGCATCAACGGCGAAATGAGAGCGCTCTTTTGCGAGAGGATGCGCCTGTCGGCAGAGGTTGCCGCGTATAAAAAGGAAAAGGGGCTTGCGATCCTTGATCCTGCCCGCGAGCGCGAAATTCTGGCAGAGGTTGCCGAGAGCGTTCCGAGCGAGCTTTGCGCTTATGCAAGAAGCCTTTTTTCCTCGATGATGGAGATTAGTCGCGCCTATCAGTCGCGTCTTATTGCACCGAAGGGGAGCCTTTCAAGAGAATTTTTGGAGTCTGCTCAAAAAACCCCCTCGGAATTTCCGAGAAGCGGACGGGTCGCCTGTCAGGGGAGTGAGGGGGCGTACTCACAGATCGCCTGCGATCGGCTGTTCGGGGAGCAGCATATCGTCTATTTCAAGAGCTTTGAGGGCGTTTTCTCGGCGGTAGAGAGCGGTCTTTGCGACTTTGGCGTTCTTCCGATCGAAAACAGCACGCACGGCTCGGTCAGCGCCGTGCTCGATCTGATGCAGTCGCATCGCTTCCGCATCGTCCGCTCCCTGAAGCTGAAGGTTGATCATGCACTTCTCGTTCCCCCCGGAGTCGGACTCGGCGAGATCCGCGAGATCCGTTCGCATCCCCAGGCGCTCGGACAGTGCAGCCGCTTCCTTGAGGCACATCCCGAGATCAGGGCGATCCCTGCCGAGAATACCGCGCTTGCCGCCGCGGAGCTCGTCTCACTTGGCCGCCGCGACGTTGCCGTGATTGCCTCCGCCGCCTGCGCGGCGCTTTACGGGCTCGAGCGGCTTTCGGTTAAGATCCAGAACAGCGACGGGAATTTTACGCGCTTTATCTGCATCGCAAAGGGCGGAGCCATCTACGGGGGAGCCACGCGGATTTCGCTGACTCTGACGCTTCCGCACACGCCGGGATCGCTTTACGCCGTTATCTCTAAGCTTGCGATCGGCGGCTGCAATCTGCTCAAAATTGAATCCCGCCCCATTGTCGGAACCGATTTCGAGGTGCGGTTCTATCTGGACTTTGAGGCGCCGAGCCGCGAGGCTGCGGCATCGGTGCTTGACGATCTCGAGTATTCGGTTGGGGGCATCGGCTATCTCGGCTGCTACGCCGAGCTATAAGGGGTGAGGCGATGTATTATCTGATTGGAGAGACGCTCGGACACAGCCATTCGCCCGAGATTCACCGCCGCTTCGGCCGCTACGACTACGAGCTCAAGGAGCTTGCCCCCTCGGAGCTCGGTGCCTTCCTTGCATCACGCGATTTTGAGGGTCTGAACGTTACGATCCCCTATAAGAAGGCGGTGATTCCGTATCTTGACGAGCTTGACGAGACCGCGCGGCGGATCGGAAGCGTCAATACCGTTGAAAACCGAGCGGGGCGGCTCATCGGGCACAATACCGATTATGCGGGCTTCCTTTGGATGGCGCACCGCGCGGGAGTTTCCTTTTCGGGGCGCAAGGTGCTCATTCTCGGGAGCGGCGGCACCTCGCTGACCGCACAAGCGGTTGCACGTGATGCGGGCGCGCGAGAGATCGTCGTTTTGTCACGGAGCGGCGAAAACGGCTACGAGTCCCTCGCACGGCACTGTGACAGCGAGGTGATCGTCAACGCAACGCCGGTCGGAATGTATCCGCACAACGGAGAAGCCCTGCTGGATCCGTCGCGCTTTCCGCACCTTTCGGGCGTGCTCGACGTGATCTACAACCCTCTTCGCACCAGACTCGTTGACCGTGCCGAGCGCGCGCGCGTACCCGCCTCGGGCGGACTTGCCATGCTGGTTGCACAGGCGGCGGTGGCGGCAGGCTTCTTTACGGGAACCCCCGTTGCCGAGGTGGAGATCGCGCGGATTCTGCACGAGCTGATGCGACAAAAGCAGAACGTCGTGCTCGTCGGGATGCCCGGCTGCGGAAAAACGACGGTTGCCGCCTCGCTTGCCGAGAAAACCGGTCGGCGCGTGCTCGATACCGACACCATCGTCAAGGAGAGAACCGGAAAAAGCCCGTCCGAGATCATCGAAGCCGAAGGCGAGGCGGCCTTCCGCCGTCACGAGAGCGAGGCGATTGCCTTGGCGGGACGGGAGTCGGGAGTGATTATCGCAACCGGCGGAGGCGCCGTGCTCGATGCCAAAAACCGATATCCGCTCGTGCAGAACGGGAAGGTTTATTTTCTTTTGCGCGAGCTTGAGCTGCTCTCGCGGCAGGGCAGACCGCTTTCGCTCGGCGCCGATCTTCGGAGAATGTACCGTACCCGTCTTCCGCACTATCTCTCATTTGCCGATCTGACACTTGAAAACAGCGGCACGCCGATGGACTGTGCCGACGCGATTCTGGAGGATTTCTATGCGCATCCTGATATTAAACGGACCAAACCTTAATCTGCTCGGAATCCGCGAGCCGGGAATCTACGGCACCGAGAGCTATCGGGAGCTGTGCGAGACGATCCGACGGCACTGTGACGGGCTTGGCGTTCTGCACTCGGTTTTTCAGAGCAATCACGAGGGGGCGCTGATTGACGCTTTGCACGGTGCGATCGGGGAGTACGACGGGATCGTCTTTAATCCTGCCGCCTATACGCATACGAGCGTTGCTATTGCCGATGCTGTCAAGGCGATCGGGATTCCGACCGTTGAGGTGCATCTCTCGGACGTTTCGGCAAGAGAGGAGTTTCGGCAGATTTCCTATCTGCGCCCCGCCTGTCTCGGGTGCATTTCGGGGAAGGGCTTTTCGGGATATCTTGAAGCGATCGACCTTCTCATTTCGCACCTTGGGGGGTAATCGAGAAAGCGGGTGCCGCGCATTTGCGCGGCACCCGCTTTCTTCGTACCGTTTCGGCTTTTACGGAAAATCCACATTGGATTTGGCTCTCGGGCGGTTACATTTCCTCGATGCCAACGATTCCCGAGAGCGCCGAAAGACCGACGATCAGATCGGTTTTTTCCTTGGCGTTGTGCAGACGGAGCTCAAGCGCGGCGTAGACGTGAATCTCGCCGTATTCCGTGCGCTTTTGAACCTGCAAATCCCGAATCTCAACGCCGCGCCCCTTAAGATACGCGCAGGCAGACGGCAGGTCGTTCGGCGAATGAAGCTCGAGCTGAAGGTCGATTGAGCGGCTTTTTGAGTAAAAATACTTGTCGATACGGTTGAGCGCCGTTACGGCGAAGAGAACGAAAAGACAGGTTGCAAGCGCTCCGACGTAGAAGCCGCATCCGATGGCAAGCCCCATGCAGGCACAGGTCCAAAGGCTTGCCGCCGTCGTCAGACCCTTGACCTGAGGCTTCCCGTGCTTGCCGGTCAGAATGATCGTTCCCGCACCGAGAAAGCCGATGCCCGAGATGACCTGTGCGCCAAGCCGTGCAACGTCGGTTGTCATGCCTTGGTTTGCCAGATGCGTGCTGATCATCATTACCAGTGCCGAGCCGAGGCAAACGACGATATGCGTCCGAAGCCCTGCCGGTCGACTCTTTCTCTGGCGCTCGACGCCGAGCACGCCCGCACAGACGGTGGCCAGAAAAAGGCGAAGCAAAATCGTAACGAAATTCAGCTCCATGAGATACTCGGAAAGCGCGGAGAAGGAAAAGGAAAGGGGAGCACCTATGAAAAACGGCATGACAGTCTCCTTTGACTTTGATTTTACTACTATATGATATATACTCGGAAATGGCAAGCGGATGGACTCGAAAAAAGGAACGGTCCGACGGCAACCGCCGCACGCGAGCCGTTCCCTTCGGGGATTATTTTTCCTCTTGGTGGCATTTGTCTCGCATCGCACAGCCCGAGCAGCCGCATCCGCAGCCCGAGCCGCCCGAGCGTCGGTTCCGAAGAAGCCGCACCGCCACGAGCGTCAGAACGGCGGCGAGAGCAACGCAGAGAAGAATGCTTCCGAGATTTTCGGTTAAAAACGCCATCGGATCACCCCCTTTTCTGCGAGGGGCTGCGGACGAGCAGCCAAGCGGCAAGCCCGAGGACGGCGGCGGCGCCGATCAGCCCGGGAATCCGCGCGACCGAAAAGCCCGAGGTCACAAGCGTCCCCGTCTGGTAAACGACGAGCGACGTCGCATAGGCGAACACGCATTGATAGCCGATGGCAAAGGCGGTCCAGGAGGAGCTGTTCATCTCGCGGCGGATCGCGCCGATTGCCGCAAAGCAGGGCGCGCAGAGCAGGTTAAAGATGAGGAAGGAGAGAGCCGCGACGGAACTCCCGAAATCCCCCGAGAGCGCTCCCCAGATCTCGGCGCCGTTTTCGGCAACCTCGGCGGCTCCGTAAAGGACGCCGAAGGTCGCAACGACGTTTTCCTTGGCGAGCAGTCCCGTGAGAGAGGCAACCGCCGCCTGCCAGAAGCCGAAGCCGAGGGGCAGAAAGAGAACGGCAAGAGGCTTGCCGAGATAGGCGAGGATCGAGTGGCTCGCATCGCTCACCCATCCGAATCCCCCCTCGAAGCCGAAGCTTTGCAGGAACCAGAGAACGACGGTCGAAAGCAAAATGACGGTTCCCGCCTTTTTGATGAAGGACCAGCCGCGCTCCCAGGTCGTCAGAAGCAGATTTTTTGCGGTCGGCAGGTGGTAGGAGGGAAGCTCCATGATGAAGGGCGCGGGATCCCCCGCAAACCGACGGGTCTTTTTGAGGATCAATCCGCTCAAAATCACGGCGGCAATCCCGATCAGGTAAGCCGCGGTCGAGACGAGCGCCGATTCGCGCCCGAAGGCAACGCCCGCGATCATGCCGATCAGGGGGAGCTTTGCACCGCAGGGGATAAAGCTCGTTGTCATAACCGTCATGCGGCGGTCGCGCTCGCTTTCGATCGTGCGGCTTGCCATGATCCCGGGAACGCTGCATCCGACGCCGACGAGCATCGGGATAAAGGATTTTCCGGACAGACCGAAGCGGCGGAACACGCGGTCGAGCACGAAGGCAACGCGCGACATATAGCCCGACGCCTCAAGGAAGCCGAGCATGGCAAAGAGAATCAGCATTTGCGGAACGAAGCCGAGCACCGCTCCGACACCGCCGACGATGCCGTCCACGAGCAGTGAGCGCAGCCAACCCCAGCACCCGATCGCCTCAAGCCCAGCCGAAAGCGCGGGCAGGATCCGTTTTCCGAACAGGACGTCGTTCGTCCAGTCGGTTGCCATCGTTCCGAGCGTGGAGACCGAAACGTAATAAACCAGGAACATGATTGCCAGAAAGATCGGAATGGCGGCAAAGCGGTTGGTAACGACGCGGTCGATTTTATCCGAGACCGTTTTCTCGATCGTGCTTCGCTTCCTGTAGCAGTCCCGAAGAACCGAGGCAATATAGTCGTAGCGCTCGTTGGTGATGATGCTCTCGGCATCGTCGTCGCATTCGCGCTCGGCAGAGCGGATATCCTCCTCGAGATGCGAGAGCACCTCGTCGGAAAGCGACAGCTCCTTTAGGACGCGCTCGTCGCGCTCAAATAGCTTAATGGCATACCAGCGCTGTCTCTCGGGCGGCAAATGATGCACGGCGGCCTCCTCGATGTGCGCCAGCGCGTGCTCAACGACTCCTCGGAAGTTATGCGCGGGAAGCATCTCGCCCCCTTGCGCAGCCCGGATCGCCGCCGCTGCCGCCTCGAATACGCCGTCGTTTTTCAGCGCCGACGCCTCGAAGATCGGGCATCCGAGGGCGCGGGAGAGCCGAGCGGTATCAATCTCGTCGTGGCGCTTACGCACGACGTCCATCATATTGATCACGATGACGACCGGGATTCCGAGCTCGGTCAGCTGGGTTGTCAGATAGAGATTCCGCTCCAGATTGGTGCCGTCAACGATGTTCAGAATCGCATCGGGGCGCTCCCCGACGAGATAGCGCCTGGCAACGATCTCCTCGGGCGTATAGGGCGAAAGGGAATAGATGCCGGGAAGGTCGGTGACGATGACGTCGCCGTAGTGGCGAAGCCGCCCCTCCTTCTTTTCAACCGTTACGCCGGGCCAGTTCCCGACGTACTGACTTGAGCCGGTCAATGCGTTGAACAGAGTCGTTTTTCCCGAATTCGGGTTTCCTGCGAGGGCAATTCGGATCGGCTTGCTTTCCATCGGCTTCCCCCCCTTTTTTACTCGATTTCGACCATCTCGGCGTCGGCGCGGCGAAGCGAAAGCTCGTAGCCGCGAAGCGTCAGCTCGATCGGGTCCCCAAAGGGCGCCACACGGCGAACCGTAACCTCGGTTCCGCGCGTCAGCCCCATATCCATCAGCCTCCGTCGGACGGCGCCCTCGCCGTGAAGCTTGATCACGCGCGCCGTTTTTCCGACCTTCAGTTCCTTTAGCGTTTTCATCGTCTGTTTCCTCGTACCGTCGGTTGATTGGCGGTTAGCCTTGGCTAACCGCTGGGCAGCAAATATAGTTAGCAAGCGCTAACTGTTAGTATTATAGCGATTCGAGCCGATTTTGTCAAGCGTTTTTTCAAAAAACCGACCGAAAAGTTTTCTCGCGCGGGGGCGCGGTCGGTTTGGAAGAAGTTTGTAAAAATGGGAAAAGCGTGGGGAAGAGCGGTTGTTTTTTTTGACAAGGTATGTTATAATAACAGTTAGCGGAGTATATGCGGACGGTTCGTCTTCACCGCACCGATCCTCTTTTTGCGGCATAGGCTGAAAAGGGGCTCTGCAACGGTTGCGCCCCGAAATCCTCCCGACGCTTTGTCGGGAGAGGGAAAAGGAGCTTTTCTGTGAGTAAGATTCAAGAATCGGGTGAGATGTACCTCGAGGACATTCTCGTGCTTCGCCAGCGGCTCGGGAGCGTTCGTGCGATCGACGTTGTCAAGCTGACCGGCTATTCCAAGCCGAGCATCAGCCGGGCGCTCGCCAATCTCCGCGAGGGGAATATGATTCTCGTTGACCGCGACGGCTACATTACGCTGACTCCCGAGGGGGAGGCGCGCGCCCAGAAGGTGTATGAGCGGCATCGCGTTCTGACCGAGTTTTTTTCGCGCATCGGCGTTCCCGACGACGTCGCCTCTGCCGATGCCTGTAAGATTGAGCACGATATCAGCGACGGCACTTTTTTGAGGATAAAGGAGCATCTGCTTTCACTTGGGGAGAGGGACGGGTAAAGCAATGCCCCTTTCCTTGTCTGCTCTGATCGGACTTTTGATTCCGTTTTTGGGAACCTCGCTCGGAGCGGCGAGTGTATTCCTCTTTCGCAAAAGCCCCTCTGAATCGGTCGAGAAGCTGCTTTTCGGCTTTGCCTCGGGGGTCATGATTGCGGCATCGGTCTGGTCGCTTCTCGTTCCTTCGATTGAAATGACCGAGGCAAGCGGCGGCATCGGCTGGTTTCCGGCAACCGTCGGACTGCTCCTCGGCGTGGCGTTTCTTTCGGCAATCGACCTCTTTTTTCCCGAGTCCGAGGCAGGGCAGGGGGGCGAGCGGTATTCGATGCTGTTTTTTTCGGTTACGCTGCATAACCTTCCCGAGGGGATGGCGGTCGGCGTTGTGTACGCCGCGCTCCTTGGCGGCGCCGAAGGGGCTTCGGTTGCATCGGCGCTGACGCTTTCCTTGGGGATTGCCCTGCAGAATCTGCCCGAGGGGGCTGTCGTTTCGATGCCGATGGCAAGCGGCGGCGCCTCGCGCGCCCGATCGTTTTGGGTGGGCGTGCTTTCGGGTGCCGTTGAGCCGCTCGGGGGTGCCGTGATGCTCCTGCTTTCGGCGTATCTTTCTCCCGTGCTTCCGTATCTGCTCTCGTTTGCCGCAGGCGCGATGCTTCACGTCGTGGTCAGAGAGCTCGTGCCCGCATCGCAAACGGGACGGGGGTATCTTTTCGGCGTGCTCGGGGTTTCCCTTGGATTTTCACTGATGATGGTTCTGGACGTTGCGTTCGGATAAAATTCTTGCCCGAAGGGCGAAACGGAGGTATAAGTTGTACGCAATTCTGCTGAAAAAGCTCAAGGAATCGCTCGTGTCGGTTCTGCCGGTTGTCGGAATCGTTCTTCTGATCTATCTGACGCCCTTCGTTTCGCTGTCTCCTCTTGAGCTTGGCGTGTTTCTTCTTTGCGCCGTTGCGCTCGTCCTTGGCATCGGGCTCTTTAATCTCGGCGCCGATCTTGCCATGACGCCGATGGGAGAGCTTGTCGGGGCGGGTTTGACCCGTTCGGGGAGCATTAAGCTTCTGCTTTCGGTCTCTGCCCTGATGGGGATTCTGATTACGGTTGCCGAGCCCGATCTTTCGGTGCTCGCCGAGCAGGTCGGCGCCGTGATGAACGGCACGCTTCTGATCGTAACGGTTGGGGTTGGGGTGGGCGTTTTCCTCGTCCTTTCCATTCTGAAAATGCTTTTCAATCTGCATCTTTCGTCGATGCTGATGTTCTTCTACTTCGTGCTCTTTGCCTTTGCCTCGCTTCTGATCGTGTCGGGCAACGGTGACTTTCTGGCGCTCGCCTTCGATTCGGGCGGCGTGACGACCGGACCGATTACGGTGCCCTTTATCATGGCGCTCGGCGTCGGTATTGCCTCAAACATCGGCGGTCGCAACGTCGGGGAAAACAGCTTCGGCGTGATTGCGCTCTGCTCGGTCGGACCGATTCTTGCCGTTCTTGCGCTCGGCACCTCGGCGAGCGGAAGCTTCGCCTACGAGGACCCCGCCTATTCGATCACCGACGGGCTTGGCATGAATCTGCTCCACACCGTTCTTGAGACGGCAAAGGAGGTCGGGCTTGCGCTCGGACTGATCGTTCTGTTCTTCGTCTTGCTCGAGCTGACGGTGCTGCGCCTGCCGCGGCAGAGACTCCTTCAGATCGGCATCGGGATCCTTTATACCTTCGTCGGGCTCGTTGCCTTCCTTGCCTCGGTTACCGTCGGCTTCATGCCGGTCGGATACCGTCTCGGTCTCGAGATCGCCGAGGCAAGCTCGGCTGCGCTCCCCTTCTTCGCGCTTTTTCTCGGCATGGTCGTCGTGCTTGCCGAGCCGGCGATTCACGTCCTCAACCGTCAGGTTGAGGAGGTCACCGATCGCATGGTCAGCAAAAGGTCCATGATGATCGCGCTTTCGCTTGGCGTCGGTATCGCGCTCTCTCTTTCCATGCTTCGCATCCTGTTTGATTTCAGCATTCTTTACTACCTGATTCCCGGCTACTTTCTCTCCCTTGGGCTTTCCTTCTTCGTGCCGGGCATCTATACCGCGATTGCCTTCGACTCGGGCGGTGTCGCCAGCGGTCCTCTGACCTCGAGCTTTATTTTGCCCTTCTCGGTCGGTGTCTGCTGTGCGTTGCACGGTGCCGACAGCGTTCTTTCGCTCGGCTTTGGCATCGTTGCCATGGTCGCCATGACGCCCTTGATCAGTATTCAGCTGCTCGGCTTTCAGGCAGTGATGACGAAGGCGGTACGCGACAGGATCACGATGCGTCGGATTCTTGACGCCGAGGATGAGCAGATCATCAGCTTTCTGTAAGGAGGGGGAACATGGCAGAACGGAAACCGAAAACCAAGACTGCGGCAACGGCACCGCAGAAGCTCAAGCTCCTTTGCCTGATCGTCAACCGCGAGAAGGCGGAATTTTACGTCGATTTTCTGCACGGCTTTGAGATCAATCTTCAGCTCGGTCTTGCCGCAAAGGGAACGGCGGATGCCCAGACCCTTCGCTTCCTCGGACTTGCCGAAACCGAAAAGGCGATTTTGTTCGGAGTGGTTCGAGAGGATCGCGCAAGCGACGTGCTCGCGGCGCTTGAGGGGAAGTTTGCAACCCTGAAAAACGGTAAGGGCGTTGCCTTTACGGTTCCCATGACGGCAACGATCGGCGTTGCGGTCTATCAGTTCCTTTGCAACAACCGTAAGTATCTTGAAACGAAGGGAGATCGGACATGACCTATCGGCACGAGCTGATCGTTTGCATCCTCAATGCAGGCTATAGCGATACGGCGATGGACGCCGCCAGAAAATTCGGTGCACGCGGAGGCACCGTCGCCCATGCGCGCGGCACGGCAAGCAAGGAGGCGGAGCGCCTCTTTCAGATCACCATCCAGCCCGAAAAGGAGATGATCCTGATTCTCGTTGAGTCGGGCTTGCGCGACTCAATTCTGCACGCGCTTTACAACGCGGTCGGACAGGATACTCCCGCGCAGGGCATTGCCTTTTCGCTTCCCGTTGACGCCGCCGTCGGACTCGGCGGTGCCGAAAAGGGCGAAAAAACGAACGGGCAAAGCTGACGAAAAACCGAAAAGGCTCTCTCAAATGCGGTTGCATTCGGGAGAGCCCGTTTCCTTTTTTTGGCGTTACGGTCGCGTCAAATCCGACGGCGGCGTCAGAGGAAGCCACGCAGATCGGTGCCGAGCTGATCCTCGATCGTAATCAGGCGCTTGGCGATATCCTTGGCGTCCTCCTCGGCTGCCTTATACTGATTCAGATAGCGCGACAGGGATTTCACACCCATATCACAGCCGTCGGTCATCAGGTCCGCGATCGTTGCATCGGACTCGTTCATGGCGAGCTTCATGCCTGTTTTCATGTGTGACATCCCCTTGGCGATTGCGCTCGGAGCCTTGCCGTCGTCGCCGTAGCGGTCGAGCAGGGATCGAAGCTCGGTCTCAATCGTTTCGTGGTCGGTGCGCGAGTCGGTGAGCAGGCGGCGCAGATCCTCGGAGCCGGCGTATTTGACAACGTCCGTGATCGAGGAAATTCCCATCTTCACGCCCGCATCGCATTCGCGCAAAAGCTTTATGGTATCGGGTTCAATCATTTGCTTGTCCTTCCTTTTTCGGTGATGGTTTTAGAATGCCGCTCGGAATCCCGCTTCATTCTGAAAAAAGAAAAAAAGTCGCGTATGAATGCGGCGGCATCGGGCAAGGCTATCGGAAACGGAAAGCAAAGGGGGACTTATGTGTACTGCACTTGCGTTGGACCGGGGAAAACGGTGGTTCTGCCGAACGCTCGACATCGAGGAGCCGTACGGCGAGACGGTCGTGCTCGCCCCCAGGCTTTTTCCATGGCGCTTTCTGTACGGGGGAGAGAGGCGCGAGAGTCTGTCCATGCTTGGCATGGCACATCTGTTTGACGGCAGACCGCTCTATTACGATGCGGTAAACGAGGCAGGGATTGCCATGGCGGCGCTCCGCTTTCCGTCCTATGCCGTTTACCGCAAGGCAGAGGCGAGGGGGAGGTGCGTTGCCTCGTTCGAGCTGATTCCCTGGCTGCTCGGCAGATGCCGAAGCGTCGGGGAGGCAAGGGAGCTTCTTTCCTTTGTGACCGTTACCGACGATGCCGTTTCGGACTCGCTTCCGACGACGCCCCTGCATTGGCTTCTCTCGGACGGGCGAAGAACGATCGCGATTGAGCCGCTTGAGAGCGGTCTTTCGGTGCTTGATGCGAAATACGGCGTGCTGACCAACGCTCCGCCCTATGCCGTGCAGGCAGAGAATCCCGCGCTTCGGGTGCTGAACGGCGATGGCGCCGAGGGCTTGCCGGGCGACTTTTCCTCGCCCTCTCGCTTCGTGCGAATGGCGTACGTTGCAAAGAACGCAACCGAAATCACGACGGCCGACCGCTGCTTTTGCCTGCTGGATGCTGCGACGGTGCCGAGCGGCTGCGCGAGCGGCATCGGCGGACGCCCGATCTCAACGCGCTACAGTGCCTGCATTGACCTTTCCGCAGGCGTTTACCATTTTACGACCGATACCTGCCGTACCCGACGCGAGGCGCATTTGTTTGCGCGCGACCTCGAGAGGGCGGATTTGACTCTGCTGCCGTAGTCGGCAAACAGGGAAAGGGATTGAGTCACGTAAAGAAAAAACAGGTGCTGCGCGTAGGCGCAGCACCTGTTTTCATTGTTTTTCATTCGGTTATGCCGAAAGGAAGCAGTCCTTTTTTGCAAACGCGCGAGAAGCTTATCTCTGAACGCGGCCCGACGCATTACCGCCGGCAAGCGCCTCAACCTCGGCAACCGAAACGAGATTGAAGTCGTGCTCGATGGTGTGCTTGAGGCAGGATGCCGCAACGGCAAAGTTGATCGTCTTCTGCTCGTCGTAGCCCGACAGGAGCGAGTAGATCAGACCGCCGCCAAAGCTGTCGCCTCCGCCGACGCGGTCAACGATATGTACCTTGTAGGTGGGAGAGAAGTATGCCTTGCCGCCCGAGTAGAGCATTGCCGCCCAGCCGTTGTCGGATGCCGAGATGCTCTCGCGGAGCGTGATGGCAACCATATCAAAGCCAAAGCGCTCGGTGAGCTGACGGGCAACACTGATATAGCCGTCGTGGTTGACCTTTCCTGCGTTGAGGTCGGTGTCCTCCGCCTCGATTCCGAAGACGTCCTTGGCATCCTCCTCGTTGGCAATGCAGACGTTGACGTAGGGCATCAGGGTTGACATGACCGCCTCGGCCTCCTTGTTTGACCAAAGCTTCTTGCGGAAGTTGAGGTCGCAGCTGACCTTCACGCCAAGCTTCTTTGCGGCGCGGCACGCCTCAAGGCAGATTGCGGGAAGCTCGCCGCCGAGCGCGGGCGTGATGCCGGTGAAGTGGAACCAATCGACACCCTCAAAGATCTTCTCCCAGTCAAAGTCGGCGGCGCTTGCCTTGGCGATTGCCGAGCCCGCGCGGTCGTAGATGACCTTGGATGCGCGCTGGGAGGCACCCTTTTCGCAGTAGTAGAGACCAAGTCTCTCGCCGCCGCGAACCATCATCGAGGTGTCGACTCCGAAGCGGCGAAGCTCGTTGACGGCACACTGTCCGATCTCGTGGCTCGGAACCTTCGAGACGAAGGCGGCATCCATGCCGTAGCCTGCAAGAGAAACGGCAACGTTTGCCTCGCCGCCCGCATAGCTTGCCTCAAACTTGTCTGCCTGCACGAAGCGCTGATATCCCTCGGGGTTCAGACGCATCATGATCTCGCCGAACGTAACGATTTTTTTCATTTTCTACGTCTCCTTAACGTTTTGAGTATTTACGACCATATTATAACACGCCTTGCTCCGAAAGTAAAGATGCGGGGATGCGATTTTTCTATAAAACGGAAAGCTTTTGCGTTTAGCCCAAAAAAGCGTTCCTTGACAAACCGACGGCGTTGTGCTACAATGGGAGAACAAAAAACAAGGAGCTGTACTATGAAAAAATTATCCGTTTTGGCATTGATCGTTTTGGCTTGCACGCTCGTTTCGGTACTCGTCGGGTGCTCTCTGCTTGATCCCGAGGCTAAGAGCTTCAGTGCGGCGGGAATGACGATCACGCTCACCGATGAATTCACCGAAGAGGAGCTTATTACGCAGACCGCGTATTACGTTTCCCAAAAGGCAGTCGTCATGGCTCTGAAGGAGGACGGCTCGACGATTTCCGAGTACAGTGTTGCGGATTATGCCGAGCTCGTTTGCGCCGTCAACGAGATGGACGTCGAGGTGATCGAAAAGGACGGCTATGCCGAGTTTACGTATGAAGAGGAAGTGAGCGGCAAGACCTATCATTACTACGCAAGATGCTTTAAGAACGGGACCGATTTCTGGCTGTTCCAGTTCGCTTGCGAGACGAAAAACACCGAGAAGTTCGCCGATCTTTTTGAGACGTGGGCGTCTTCGGTCACGTTTGAGAATTAAAGAACGCGATTGTCGTTTGCGGGTAAGACGCTCCAAAGGGACTGAGTCACTAAGAATTGGGGCGGTATCACCGTTTTTATGATTGAAAAAAGCAAAAGCGCCGAATTCTTACCGTGATGCTCCGTTAAGAGTATCACGCATACGCGCAGCATCTGCTTTCCCTTAAGAGTCTGTTGTCCGTGCAGGCAGTCCCCTGCGCGCAAGCACCCACGGAAGATAGAGCGCCGTCAGAAGCGGCAAGAGAATCACGGGGATGCCGAGAAGATGATTTCCCCAGCTTTGACCGAACCAATAGAGGGGATTTCCCTTCGGGGCTTTCATCAGAAACATATAGTTTGTGCCAAGCAGTAGGTTGACGGCGTATGCGGGGATCGCAAGCAAAAGCAGCAGCCCCAGTGCCTTTGGCAGCTCGCGCGGATGCGGCTTGATCTCTCCGCCGACGGTGAGCATCAGGGGGTACAGCAGGAGCAGGATGTGCAGCGTAAAGGAGTGCCAATGCATGAAGTTGGCAAAGGGGAGCTTTGTCCAGGATGGGAAGGCAAGCGCCATGGCGGCTGCGGGAATACAAAAAGCGTAAAGAAAATTGTCAAGCATCCGAAATGGCTTCAGAGCGTGAAGCGCGATCAGAAAGATGTTGACCGTGCAGAGATGAAGCGGAAGATAGTTCTTGGTATACCGTCCAACGACGAGAAGAATCACCGTTTTTAGCAGCTCGTTGAAAACGATCAGCGCGGCGACCGAAAAGCGCCATATCCTTCTCCCCGAGCGGCTGCACCGTCGGTAAAGAAGGCAAGCGACCAGACAGATGAGAACGCAAGCGAGCAGCCAAAGCAGATGTGTAGGACTCCAGTGCGAAAAGCCAAGTCCCTTTTTGATCGAGCCGGTGGTTTCCCAAAAGTATTTCATAGTAACCTCGAAAAGCGTGGTTTGCAGAGCGGAGCAGAGAGGAAAAGCCCTTCAATAAAATAACCATAACCGACATTACAGCAAGATGCGGCTTGAACCGTATGACCTTTTATTATCACTTTGATAATATTTACGAATTGATGATATGGGGACTTGAGATGCAAATGCATGAAGCAGGCAAGGATTGTGTCAACTATGAGAATTGGAAGATCGGATATCTTCGTATTTTCCATTTTGCACTCGATCGCCAAAAATACATTAAAAAAATCTTTCAAACAATAGAACAAGAGCACCTTGAACACTATTTGAATAAAATTGTAGAACAGATGGTTATTTCTGTCATTGACGACAAGAGCAGCGATAAAGCCATGAATGAGGATGACAAGCTGTTTACTGCTCAGATTTGCGCCCACGTATTGGTGGGAACACTTGTGAGTTGGGTAAGCCGAGGTATGAAGGAAGATCCCGAAATCATGGTAAAACGAACAGGCAGACTGCTTGACGGAATGATTGAAAAAACGATAAATGAATAAAACCCGAGAAAATCTCGGTTTTTTTCTTGGCATCTTTTTTGTCAAGACGCATTGGCACGTGTTGACAAAAAATATGCCAACTTATTTAAGGTGTTATTTGCCTTTATTTGCTTTTCTTGTTGCTATACGCTCTTCCCAAAAATCTGCTTGGGTGATATATATTTCGTACAGTTGTTTATAAGACGGAATGGTTCTGTGATGACTACTACCGTTCTTTGAAGGTATGGGCGCTTGCACAATACCAAGATATATGC
>JAZNFP010000002.1:0-5758 GCA_045576095.1 Eubacteriales bacterium | reverse complement strand
CGCAAGGAATGCGGCAACTATCTTGAGCTGGATCTTGCATCGGGCGTGCGCGAATGCAGGGCGTATCTTGCCGCCCTTCCCGAGGAGAAGAGTGATTTCTCCTATCCCAAAGAGTGAAAGGAAAAGACGGATATGTACGGAATAATCGGCGCCATGCGCGCGGAGATTGAGGAGCTTGCTTCGCTCCTTCGGGAAAGGGAAGAAATCAAGATTGGAGCACTGACCTTCTATCGCGGGCTTCTTTTTGGGAATGTTCCGACCGTCGTTGCCGAATGCGGCGTCGGAAAGGTTAACGCCGCCATCACGGCGACCCTGATGATCCGCGAGTTTTCGCCTTGCGCAATCATCAATACCGGTGTCTCGGGTGCGCTTTCGCCCGAGCTTTCGGTGGGCGATCTCGTCATCGGCGACCGTTTCGTGCAGCACGATATGGATACCTCGCCGATCGGCGACCCCGTCGGCTTTGTCACGGGGCCCGACCTCGTCTATTTTCCTGCGGACCGCGAGCTCGTTTTGAAGGCAAGCGAGGCAGCAAGGGAGCTTGGCCTTTCCGCCGTTTGCGGAACGGTCGCCTCGGGGGATCAGTTCATCGCGGGGGGCGAGAGCAAGGCGCGGATCCGCTCGCTCTTTGACGCCGTAACCTGCGAGATGGAGGGCGCCGCAATCGCGCACGTCTGCCATCTGCTTGGGACTCCCGTTGCAGTCGTTCGCTCCATCTCGGATCTTGCCAACGGCGAGTCTCCGATTGACTTTCCGACCTTTACGAAAATGGCGGCGAAAAACAGCAGCCGGCTCGTTAAGGAGCTTCTTCTCTCGCTCGAAAAGGAGAACGCATGAGCGTGGGGAAGCGCGGGCTCGTTCTTGAGGGGGGCGCCATGCGCGGCCTCTTTACGGCAGGGGTTCTTGACGTTCTGATGGAAAAAGGAGTTGCCTTCGACGGGGTAATCGGGGTTTCGGCAGGTGCGGCGTTTGGCTCCAATCTCGTCTCGGGGCAGATCGGGCGCTCGCTTCGCTATAATCTCGCCTATTGCCGCGATAAGCGCTACTGCAGTCTCCGCTCGCTTCTCAGAACCGGCGATCTCTTTGGCGCCGAGTTCTGCTATCGCACCCTGCCTCTTTCCCTCGACCTCTTTGATTTTGATGCCTATCGCGAAAGCCCAACGGCGTTTTACGCCGTGGCAACCGACGTGGATACGGGAGAGGCTGTTTATCTCGATTGCAAGGGGGTCGACGATCCGAGAGTCCTTGACGCGATCCGCGCCTCGGCATCCATGCCCCTCGTCTCCCGTCCCGTCTCGCTTGACGGCAGACGTCTGCTTGACGGAGGGGTCAGCGACTCGGTGCCGCTTGAATATTTCGAGAGCATTGGGTACACGAAGAACCTCGTCGTTCTGACAAAGCCGCTCGGATACCGTAGGAAAAGAGCGTCCCGCCTTGCGTGCGGACTGCTTCGAAGGTATCCCGGTGTGGCAAGGGCAATGCGGGAGCGGCATATCCGTTACAACGAGACTTTGCAATCCATTGAGCGGCGCGAGGCGGCAGGGGAGATTCTCGTGATCCGTCCCGATGTGCCACTTCCGATCGGGCGCACCTCGCACAGCAAGAGCGATTTGCAAGCCGTATACGATCTCGGCAGGGCGGTCGCCGAGCGCCGTCTTGACGATCTTCTGCGCTTTTTGAAGGCGTAGCCCTTTGCGGCGTGTCCTTTAAAGCAAGCGAAAGCCCGATATACGAAACCGACCGTCCTTCATGCCGAGGCGTGAAGGACGGTCGGTGATTTTTTCCCTGCGTTATAAAAGCTGAAGCAGCGCGTCAACCTGCTCGGGAAGAGTTGCCCAGCTCGTGGCAAGACGGACGACGATCTCGCCCCCCTCGAGTCGCTCCCAGAAGCTGACGGCGACCTTCTCGGAAAGAGCGGCGTATTCGCGCTCGCCCAGCACGACGAAGATCTGGTTCGTTGGCGTTTCGAGGTGGAAGCGATAGCCCTTGCTCCGAAGTCCGCTGCGGAGACGGTTTGCCATCTCGATCGCGTGGCGGCTGATCTTGAGATAGAGGCCGTTTGAAAAAAGGGTGTCGAACTGCACGCCAAGCAATCTGCCCTTGGCGAGAAGCGCGCCGTTCTGCTTGACGGTTGTAAAAAAGCTCTTCGGGGCGCCGCCGCGAGGAAAGACAACCGCCTCGCCGCAAAGCGCTCCCACCTTCGTTCCCCCGATATAGAAGGCGTCGGTGAGGCGTGCGATCTCGGCAAGCGGCAGATCGGTTCCGTCGCAAGCGAGGGCGTATCCGAGGCGTGCGCCGTCAAGGTAGAGCGCCATGCCGTATTCGCGGCAGAGCGCGGAGAGCTCTGCAAGCTCGTCTCGCGTGTAGAGTGTGCCGTACTCGGTCGGGTGTGAGAGATAGACCATGCCGGGCTGCACCATGTGCTCGCTCGTCGGATCGGCGTAAAAGCCTTTGAGATAGGTGCGGACCGTTTCCGCCGAGAGCTTTCCCGCACGATGCGGCAGGGGGAGCACCTTGTGTCCGCTCGCCTCGATTGCGCCTGCCTCGTGTACCCCGATGTGCCCGGTTTCGGCGCTGATAACGCCTGCGTAGGGGGGGAGCAGCGCGCTGATGACGGTGCGGTTGGTTTGCGTACCGCCGACGAGGAAAAAGACGTCGGCATCCGGCGCCTCGCAGGCGGCGCGGATCTTTTCCTTTGCCGATTGCGAATATCGGTCGGCTCCATAGCCCGAAAGCTGCTCGCGGTTGGTCAGAAGGAGCTTTTCGAGAAGCGCCTCGTGTGCGCCCTCGACGTAATCACTTTCAAAGTTCAGCATAGCGGTTCTCCCTTTTCGTTTGATGATCGGTCTTAAATCGGTCGGCTCGCGCTCGGTGTGCCGAGCGCGGAGAAGGATGCGGCGCGAACGAGCTCGCGGAGCTTTCGCATGGGGATGCTTCCCGCGAGATCGACGTGCAGGAGCGATCCGTCCTCGTCAATCGCGTCGGGGTAGTCGTTGAGAAAGATGGTTTGGGTGTCGCCGTCAAGGCTGTCCTTCGGGAAATCAACGATCATGCTGTTGGCGGTTTTGCGAACGGTGAACAGTGCTCGCTCGCCGTCGAGAAATTCTGCCGCGGCGGCGTGCTTGACTGTGTCTATGGCCCAATCTGCCGACTCGGGGATGCCGTCTACCAGCACGCGGTCGGCAGAGCCCTTAAGGGCAAGAAAAAGATCCGAGGAATTGATGTGGCAAATGGTACGCTCGAGCGAACGAAGACGGATTCCCCACCCATCGGCTCCGATATGCTCCTTATGTCCGATCAGGGCGCCGAGGCATTCCTCGATCAGTTCGTCAAAGCCGATGACGTCACTCGTATTCCCGATCCATTTTAGGAGCTGCACGAGAAGATTGAGCAGGATCCCGACGACAAAGCCGAGGCTCATTCCCTTCAGCTCAACCACGCCGAGTCCCACCGAAAGTCCGCTGACCCCCGAGATGAGAACGGCGGCGGTGATGATCTGGTTGGAGATCTTCTTGTAGTTGACTCTCTGGTCTACCAGAAGCTGAATACCGGGGGCGGAGATAATGCCGAACAGAAACAGCTCCATGCCGCCGATGACAGCCTTGGGAATTCCGAGCAGGAGGCTTTGCAGAATTCCCGCAAAGGAAAAGAGAATCGCGATTCCCGCCGCGACGAGATAGGGATAGACGGAGAAGGGCCGCGTGAGATTGCAGATCACGTGATCGGGATCCTTTTTCGCCTCGGTGTTATGGATGCCCATGACCGCGATGTTCTCTGCGTAAATGGTATTCGGCACCGAGCCGGTCAGAGTGACGAGGATGGTTGAGATGCCATGGCTAAGGAGCCCTGAGTGCAGCTGACGGATCGAGCGTTCGTTGAAGATGCCGACCTCGGATTCCTCGTGATTCACCATGCGGTTGATAACGGTTACGCGTCCGATATTCTCGGTGAAAATGATGAAGGTGGCAGGGATAACGGCAACCAAAAGGCTGCCCCAGTGCTTCGGGAAATGCAGAAGCGGAAGATCGAAGCGCGGGAGCGTAAAGGCGAGAAGATCGCTGACCGAAAGATCGGCGGTGGGGAAGTCGTTGGTGAAAAAATAAACGAGGTAGCCTGCGATCATGCCAACGATAATCGCAGCGTTCTTGAGGATCCGATGCTTTAAAAGCGAAAACAGAACGATGACGAAAAGGGTGACGATCGAGATGAGTGCCGCATTCGCATCCACAAGTCCATTTGATACGTCGAAGCCCGAGTCAATCACGGCCGTATCGGCAAGCTCGAGTCCTATCAGAGAGATCGCCGGACCGACGACCGAGGCGGGAAGAATAAAGGATAGGAAGCGGTCGATGTGGGTCTTCTTATAAAGGAAGGACAGAAGCACGAGAAGAACACCGCTGAAAACATACGCCCATCCGATATAGGAATAGTGAACTGCCCCAAATTGTACGGACAGCACAAAAAAGCCCCCTATGGTAAGGATATTAAATTTTCAAGCAACAAACTGGCATCGTTTTTCAAGCGGTGTCAGTTTTGTTTTTAGTTGGATACGCTCGTTGTTGTAAAAGTGGATGTAGGCACCTATGAGGAGGCGCGCCTCCTCATAGGTGCGGATTTTGGCGCGGTAAATGCACTCGGTTTTGAGAATGGAGAAGAAATTTTCAGCCATTGCATTATCATATGGATTTCCGCGCCTTGACATAGACGGCGTTATATGGTAAGATTGTGTTAGCTTGTAGTATGCGTGCGAAGTGTACTGAAAGCCCTGGTCACTGTGGAGTTGCAGCTCTGTAGTGACCTTTTCTTTTCGCTTTGCAGCGCGTATCGTGGAAAGCACAAGGTTAATATTTTGCTCCGTGCCGATTTTGTAAGCAATAATACTGTTGTCATAAAGATCTCGGATAACCGAAAGATACAATATACCTTGTCCGGTCTTAATGTAAGATATATCCGTTACCCACTTTTGGTTGGGACGATCTGCGTGGAAATCCCGGTTTAAGAGGTTGGGATATTTGTGCAGATATTCACCGTAATTGCGGTATTTCTTGCGACGCACAACCGACAAAAGGTTATATTTTTGCATAACACGCAGCACCGTTTTTGGATTTTTGTGTATTCCTTGCTTCTCCAGCCATATCTGAACACGGCGGTAGCCGTATGTGCTATGGCAACGTTCCTGACATTCCCGAATTTTCTCGGCAAGAGGGAGATCCCAAGCAGGAATATCCATTCTTTTAACATAATCATAGTAGCCGCTTCTGGATACTTCAAAGAACCGGCACATTTCGCTGATGCTATATTTCTCCCGATGACGGTAAATGACCATATATTTTACACTTGTCCTCACTTCCTTTCTGTGAGCGAGAGAAAATCCCGCATTAACTCATTTTCCATTTCTAACTGCTTGATTCTGGCGTTCTTGCGAGCAAGTTGATATTGAAGCTCTGCTGTGGTATTACGTTGCGCTGTTTGCTCTCTAGATGGTCTGCCGCGTTTCTTGGGCAAGATGCCGTATGACAGTTTTTCCTCGCGCCGTCTTTTGCGCTGCAAAACACCCTTGATTTGTTCCTTGCTAAAGCCAAACTTCTCTCCAATCTCTCGTTTGGTTAATCCTTGCTCTCGTAGCTCAAAAATCTCTTTTTCGTATTGTTCGATATGTCTGTATTCTCTTGGCATAGCAAAACCTCCTATGGTAGTTCTTTCATTCTACCATAGGAGGCTTTTCTTTTTCAATGTCCGTTTTTAACGGACTTGTTCA
>JAZNFP010000001.1:0-17466 GCA_045576095.1 Eubacteriales bacterium | reverse complement strand
AGAGCCCTTTTTTCTTTGGCCTACCCGATAGGATTCGAACCTACGACCTTCAGAGTCGGAGTCTGACGCGCTATCCAGCTGTGCCACGGGTAGATGCTTATGTAGTATAGCACAAAAGCATGGAAAAGTAAAGGGCTTTCTTGATTTTTGGCAGAGGCGAGGGGAATTTTTTTAAAAGTTGTGCGCCACCTCTGCCGTCTGTTGAATTTTCAAAGAGCTTTTGCGATCTTCGCCTTGCTGCTTCAAGATCATGCGATCGTGGTATCAAAGCAGAGCTCGGGCGGGTGAGCGGAAATGAAATCGCGCTCTGCGCGAATATCACGTCAACGCGAAGCGTCGACATATCACGTTGCCGAAAGGCAATATATCACTCGCGCGGAGCGGGAAAAAATTAGCCGAGGGGCAAGCCGAAGCGCTTTGCGATGGCGCGCTTGGCTTGTGCCTTTCGCTCCTTATAGCCCGATTCGCCGATCCAGACCGCCCGAGTGTATTTCACGCCGCGGCGCTCGGCGATGTCCTCACGCAGCACCGAGCGGAGCCCTGCCTCGCAGCTTTCCTCAAGCGCATCGTCGATCAGGGCGTTGATCTCCTCCTCCGAGAGGGTGCCGCGCGTGGGGTGCGGGTAGCTGTCGCGGCGGTATTTCCGTCGGTGGTAGCCGGCGCAAAGGGCGCGAACGGTGCGCTCGGTTTCGAGCGGCAGGCGTCTGCTTCGGCGCCTTAAGCTACGGCGTCTTTTTCGCATTCGGGACTCCCTTCTCCCCGTAGGAGCGGCGCAGAGCCGCCTCGAAGAAGGCATCGGTTTCAAAGCTTCCGCTTGACCTTGCTCGGCGCTCATCATCATCTCCATCTCCATCAACATCATCATCTTCATCCTCATCCTCATCATACGTGCATTTGCATGCATTTGCATTCTTCGCATTGACCTTCGGCTTTGCTTTTGGCGCTGCCTTCTTCTTTTTCGGGGTGCTCGGGAGGGGTTTTTCGTCCTTTTCGCCCTTTTTCTCTTTTTCCCAACGGATGCTTGCCGATGCACGCCGCACCGTGCAGATCTCATCGTAACGCTCCGCATCCATATCGAGCTGCATTCGGATCGCCGCAAACGCAACCTCCGACGCCGCCGTCGGAAGCGCCCGGTATTCTCCCGTGACCGCATAATCGTAGATCGCCGTCAAAAGCGCCGCTCGCTCCGCTTCTCCGAGCAGGGTGATCAGGCTTTTTTGCGATTCGTAGAGCAGAAAGCTCTTTTTCTGATTTTTCGCCAAGCAGACTCCCCCTTACTCTGCTTCCTCACCGAGCATCAAGGCAAGCTCCCGCCCCTCGATATGCAGAAATGACAGCAGCTCCCCGAGCCGCCGCTCCGCCGCGCGGCACTCCGACACCAGCTCCTCGGCACGCCCGATCAGCTCGGCAAGGCGCGGCTCGCCGCAGTCCGAGATTCCCTCGGTTGCCACTTCCATGCCGCGCCAAAGCTTGGTCAGATGGGCATACGCCGCCTCGCCGCGCCGTCTCTCGTTTCGATTGCATTCGGCACGCTCTCTTGCCAGACTTTGTACGAATTTCAATTTGTAACCTCCTGTGCACCAAAGTAACCTGTTGTGTTACTATTATAGCAGGTCGAAAGTAACTTGTCAAGTGACTTTTGCAAAAAAGATTGAAAAAATCTAAGAAAAAAACGACAAGGTATGGAAATTCGGAGCTTGCTATGCTATAATATACCGTAATGAAAAAAACATCGTAACGATGAAACCGCGAGGATTTGGAAATGAAAGAACAGTTGACACTCCTTCGTTCGCTTTGGGAGACTCCCGAGGCGTTTGGCGGCAAGACGGTAACGGTTGGCGGATGGGCAAGAAGCATCCGCGACAGCCGCGTTTTTGGCTTTATTGATCTGAACGACGGCTCGTGCTTCCGCTCGGTGCAGGTCGTTTTTGAACGCGAGAGAATTTCAAATTACGACGAGATCGCCTCCCAGAACGTCGGTGCGGCACTGATCGTGACGGGGGAGCTGGTGCTGACTCCGAAGGCAAAGCAGCCCTTTGAGATCAAGGCGAGCGAGATTGCCGTTGAGGGAACCTCGACGCCCGACTATCCGCTTCAGAAGAAGCGCCATACGGTGGAGTACCTGCGAGAGATTGCCTATCTGCGCCCGAGAACCAACCTGTTTTCGGCTGTCTTCCGCGTGCGGAGCGAGGCTGCCTACGCGATTCACAGCTTCTTCCACGAGCGGGGCTTCGTTTACGTGCATACGCCGCTGATTACGGCATCCGACTGCGAGGGGGCGGGCGAAATGTTCCGCGTGACCACGCTCGATCCGAAGGAGCCGCCGCTTCGCGAGGACGGCTCGGTGGGCTTCTCGCAGGACTTCTTCGGCCGCGCTGCCAACCTGACGGTATCGGGGCAGCTTGAGGGCGAGACCTACGCGATGGCGTTCGGCAATATCTATACCTTCGGCCCCACCTTCCGCGCCGAGAACTCGAACACCGCGCGTCACGCCGCCGAGTTCTGGATGATTGAGCCCGAGATCGCCTTTGCCGATCTTGAGGACGATATGCGGCTGGCTTGGGATATGATTCAGCATATCCTCTCGCACGTGATGACGACCTGCCGCGCAGAGCTGGAGTTCTTTAACAGCTTCGTGGACAAGGGGCTGCTGGAGCGGCTGGAGAAGCTTCGCGCGAGCGACGTCTGCCGCGTAACCTACACTGAGGCGGTTGAGCTGCTTCGGAAATCGGGCGCGGACTTTAAGTATCCCGTTGCGTGGGGATGCGATTTGCAGACCGAGCACGAGCGGTATCTCACCGAGAAGATCTTTGGCGGTCCGGTTTTCGTGACCGATTATCCGAAGGAGATCAAGTCCTTCTATATGCGCCAAAACGACGACGGAAAGACGGTTGCCGCTATGGACCTGCTCGTTCCGGGCGTTGGTGAGATCATCGGCGGAAGCCAGAGAGAGGAGCGGATCGACCTTCTGACCGACCGAATCAAGGAGCTTGGTATGCGCGCCGAGGATTATAGCTGGTATTGCAATCTCCGCCGCTACGGCGGTACGCGCCACGCCGGCTTCGGGCTTGGCTTTGAGAGAATCATCATGTATCTGACGGGTGTCTCGAACATCCGCGACGTGATTCCCTATCCGCGTACGGTTGGCTCTGCGGAGTATTGATCACCGACCGCCCTTGGGATATAGACGGAAGCCCCCTGCAATTTTGCAGGGGGCTTCCGTCTTTTCGTTTTTCGATTGGTGACACCGCTTGAAAAGGGCGATCGCGGAATGGGTGCTTTATTTAGATGTGAGTAGCGTCTCGCCCGGCTTGATCGAATAGTTCCTTCCGCCAAGCTCAAAGTACAGCTCGGTCGCCGTGGGGTTATAGACGCGGCTGCCGTCTGCCGCAAAGACCAGGCGCGAGAATGCCTCGAAATACTCGCAGATCTCGATGTTGGTTGCGTACCAGATCTCCTCTCTGCCGCCCATTTTCTCTGCGAACTCCTCGATGATGCTCCAGCTGTCGCCGTCCTCAAATTCGTAGGAGTGTCCCCAGAGGAAGAAGAGGGTGGGGTGCTTATGCGGGATGGGCGCGAGGAAGCGCTCGCAAAGCTCGGGCAGACGGTCGTTCCCGTGATGGCAGGTCGGAGTCAGGCGCATCCAATCGGTGGGAACGTCAAAGCGCTCGGACTGCCCGGGGGTGCGGCAATAGACGAGCCCCGCGCTTGAAAGGATGCTTACCACGCCGTCGCTCACCGCGCCGAAGGGATAGGCGGAGCCGCGGACGATGCGCCCGAAGATGCGCTCAAGGTTGACACGGTCGGTCAGGATATCGTACGCCGCCATCGCCGAGGGAAGGCGGTTACAATGGGGATGCTCAAGCCCGTGCACGGCAATCTCCATACCGCTGTCGCAAAAGAGCCGGAGCAGCTCCTGCTCGGAAAGACGTCTTCCCGAGCCGAACAAGCCGCTGTTGAGGTTGAAGGTCGCCTTGATGCCGTGCTTGGTAAGAAGCTCGACGAGACGCACGTCAAATCGGGTGCCGTCGTCATAGCTCAGCGTAAGCGCGCGCTGACGGAAGCCGGGGTAACGCCGAAAGAGCTTTGGCATAGGGGGTTTCTCCTTTATTTTCTTTTTTCAGCGAAGGGACGGGTTAAGGGGGCGAGATATGCCGAGAATGCCGATGGGAGCGGATAGCGTTCCGCAAGCTCGGCGGGAGAGACGAGACGGTAGGGTTCGGGGAGTATCGACTCCTGCTCGGCGACCGAGACCGAAAATGCGGTCATGCGCCACTCGACGTGCGTGAAGATATGCTTTGACGGGGCGGCGGGCTCCATGCGAAGCACCTCGTCAAGCCGAAGGGCGCGAAGGAAAGCGAGAATCTCGCGCTCGCTTGCCCTGCCGTCAAGCGACGGCACCTCCCACAGCCCCGCGAGCAGCCCTGTGTCGGGACGGCGGCGGATGAGCACCGAGGACGGCGAGCGGACGATGAGAACGGTTTTCTCCTCAATCCGACGCTTCGCCTTCGGACGGCGGTTCGGAAGGATGCTCTCAAGACCGCGCGCATGCGCCTCGCAATAGGGGGCGAGTGGACAGATTTCGCATTTTGGCTTGGCGTTTGGGACACAAACCGTTGCGCCGAGCTCGATGAGCCCCTGCCCGAAGGCAGAAGCCTCGCCCGAGGGGAGCAGCGCGGAAATCCGCGCTTCGATGCGCGCCCTCGTTTTAGGATCGAGAATATCCCCCTCCTCGAAAAAGAGCCGCGCGGCAACGCGAAGGACGTTTCCGTCGATAGCAACGGCGTCAGCTCCGTAGGCAAAGGCGGCGATTGCCCCCGCCGTATAGGCGCCGACTCCGGGGAGGCGCTTTAGCTCCGAGACACTCTCGGGGATGACTCCGCCGTGCTCACGCACGACGGCTTCGGCACATTTCCTGAGATTTCTTGCACGGCTGTAGTACCCGAGCCCCTGCCAGAGCTTGAGCAGAGTCTCCTCATCGACCTCGGCAAGCGCCTCGATCGTCGGAAGCGCCGTCAGAAAGCGCTCGAAGTAGGGCTTGACTGCCTCGACGCGGGTTTGCTGGAGCATGATCTCGGATACGAGGGTTCGGTAGGGCGTGACGTTTCGTCTCCAGGGGAGATCGCGCGCGTTTTCGCGATACCAGCCGACGAGCGCCGCGGCACGCGGATCAATCGACGGTGACACGCTTGATGGCAACGCGGACCTTCGGCTCGTCGCGGAAGCCGGTCGGAACGCTTGCAATTTCGTCAACGACCTCGATTCCCTCGGTCACGTAGCCGAAGGCGGCGTACGCACCGTCAAGATGCGGTGCATCGGCGTGCATGATGAAGAACTGGCTGGATGCCGAGTTGGGGTTCATCGAGCGAGCCATTGAGACGACGCCGCGCGTGTGCTTCAAGGTGTTCTTCGTCCAGCCGTTCTGTGCGAACTCTCCCTCGATCTTCTCGGGGGCGCCGCCCATGCCGGTTCCGAGGGGATCTCCGCCCTGAATCATGAAGCCGGGGATGATGCGGTGGAAGGTGAGCCCGTCGTAAAAGCCCGATTTTGCCAGCTTCTCAAAGTTGGCGACGGTTTTGGGTGCGTACTCGGGACAGAGACTGAGCCGAATGATTTTGCCGTTTTCCATTTCAATCGTTACCATGCCTGTACCTCTTTTTCCTCCGACGGCAGCGCGTCGGGTATTTTTGTCATAATGGGTGGGGGTTTTGCGTATGCTAAAACCAAGAAGCCGCGCGGCTTCCTACTATCAAATGCAATCGAGGGTGATATGCCGATCAAAGAAAAGCTCTCTCTCGCCGCCTCGGTCTCGGCGGTCCTTCTCGCGCTTCGGTTCTGCGTTCTGCCGATGCTCGGCGGGATCCTCATCTCGCTTTTGCCATTTCTCGCGGCGCTCGCGGTGGCGGCGGCCGTTCTTCCGCTCGCGCGGCGTATCTCGCGCTCGTGCCGCCTGCGAGTCGAGACCGTTGGTGTTGCTCTGACGCTCCTTGCCCTTTCGCTTTTGTCGCTGTCGCTCTTCTTTGCCCTGCGTGCGATCGTTTTCGAGCTTGCGGAGCTCTTTACCTATCTGTCGGGAGAGAGCAGTCCCCTACCGTCGATTGCCGAGCGGATACGGGAGTGGCTCTCGCGCCTCGGGCTTTCGGGGTGGATCGGAGAGGATGGGAGCGGCGCCCTCCTTTCGTCCCTCGGGGGGCTTCTTTCGAGGGTCGGGGGGATCGTCGGGGGCGCAATCGCGCGCCTGCCGTCGATTCTGTTCTTTTTGATTACCTCGGCGATTGCCGCCGTTTACCTCGTGCTTTGGCTTCCGAGGGCGAGAGAGTATCTTCCGACAAGGGTTGTTCGCGCTCTCGTTTCGGCGCGCGAGGCGGCTTTTCGGGGACTCGTCGTTTATGCGCGCGCCTATGCGATTCTGTTTCTCGTTACGGCGCTTCTCTCGCTCGTGGGACTTTCGCTGCTCGGCGTTTCCTATCCGCTGCTCGCGGCCCTCGCCCTCGCCCTCGTCGATCTGCTCCCGGTGCTCGGGGTCGGAACGGTTCTGATCCCCTGGGCGGCGTTCTCGTTTCTCACGGGACGGGGCGCCTTTGCACTCTGCCTCGTTTTGCTTTGGGCTGCCGTCACGGTCGTGCGGCGCATCCTTGAGGATCGGCTCGTCGGACGGGGCCTTGGGGTGCATCCGCTTCTGGTTCTGCTTTCGCTTTGCCTTGGGCTGCACTTTTTCGGCGGCTGGGGGCTTTTGCTCGGGCCTGTGCTTGCGGCGGGAGCGAGCAGCCTCTGCCGCAGGCGGGGAAGGGAGTAAGAAAAAGGCTGTCCCGAATGCTCTTTTTGCATTCGAGACAGCCTTTTTCACAGTCGGGTGCTACTGAAATTAAGCGCGCTCGACCTTTCCCGAACGAAGGCAACGAGAGCAAACGTTAACGGTCTTGTTGGTTCCGTTGACAACTGCCTTGACACGGCGGATGTTTGCCTTCCAGGTTCTGTTGGTCTTACGGTTCGAATGGGAAACGTTGTGTCCGAAGACAACGCCCTTGCCGCAGATTTCACACTTTGCCATTTTAAATTCCTCCTGAATATAACGAAAGATCGCTCTGTACGTTACGTATTTTATGATAAAAAAGTGACTACGAGATACACGATCTCATAAATCGGCTTTGCTATTATATCACAGCAAAAGGAAAAATGCAATAGGGAAAAGAAAAGTTTTTTAACTTTTTTGCCCTCGGAGCCTTTTTGTCTTGCTTTTTCGCAGCTTCTGTGCTAAAATAGTGCCGAAAAACAAAAAACGAGTGAAAGGATGAGAGCAAATGACGTTGCAGATCGTCGGATGCAGCCTGCTGATTGCCGCAGGACTTGCAATTATCGGCTATACGCTCTTTCGCAAATCCCCCGTCCGTCCGAGCGGCAAGGAGGGCAAAACGCCCGAGCAGGTCGCCGCAGAGGAAGCTGCCGAGGACTTCAAGGGGTAAGAGACGGCCGCAAGGACGGGGAGGGAATCCGTGCAGGATTGCCCTCCCCCTCTTTTTTGTTGCAAATGATATATAACAACCGCTATTCTTCTGTGGGCGAGAGCGGAAGACGGCCTGCGTCGCGAAAGCCGTCGAGCTCGCCGCGGCAGATGGCGCCGAAGATGCGATGGCGCAGCCCCTTGTTTTCCTTTTCAAGGCGCTTTAGCAGCTGCTTCATCTCTTCGCGCTCGGTCGATTCGTTTGCGGGGCATTTGCTCTCCATGACGGGAAGGGGGGGCGAGGCGCGGCGCGCGAAATACGAAATATCCTTCTCCTCGGCGTACAGCAGGGGGCGGATGACGTACAGCTCACGGCGCGAGAGGTAGGTGACGGGCGAGAAGCATCCGAGCCGCCCCTCGTAAAAGAGGTTGAGCAGGAAGGTCTCGACGGCATCGTCAAAGTGGTGTCCGAGGGCAACGCGGCTGCAGCCGAGCTCCCGCGCCGCGGCGTTGAGGCTTCCGCGCCGCATTTTCGCACAGAGCGAGCAGGGATTCTTTTCGCGCCGCAGATCAAAGACGATATGCCCGATGTCGGTCGGTACGCGGTGGAAGCGAACGCCGAGCGACTCGCAGAGCGAGATCACGCCCGAATAGTCGGTGTCGGGAAAGCCGAGATCGACGGCAACGGCGACGACCTCGAAGGGCTTGGGGTAAAAGCGGGAAAGCGAGGCGAGGGCAACGAGCAGGGTGAGTGAGTCCTTGCCGCCCGAGATCCCGACGGCAATCCGATCTCCGGCCTCGATCATGCTGTAATCATCCACCGCGCGGCGGACGAAGCTTAAAATGCGTCGCAGTTCGTTCATGTTCTCCCTTCGGGTTCCAAAATACGGGCGGATGCATAGACTGTCGTTGGAGCATCAGCCCGGAAAGGAATCCTATGCTATGGCAATTAAAATTTACATCGATCAGGGGCATAATCCCGAGAGCCCCAACGGCGGCGCCGAGTGGTACGGCGTCCGCGAGCAGGACGTGACCTACGCGGTGGGCGTGGAGCTTGCGCGTTTGCTTCGGGAAAACGGCGCCTTTGAGGTGCGCCTCTCGCGCCCGACGCCCGAAACGCAGCTCGGCACCTCGAACGCCACGAGCCTCTCGGCGCGCACGAGCGGCGCCAACAGCTTTGGGGCGGACCTGTTTCTGTCGCTGCACACCAACGCCTCGCTTGACACGTCGGCGAACGGCAGCGAGGCGCTCGTTTACGAGATCCCCTCGACCGCCGCACAGATCGGGCGAGTGCTGCTCGCATCACTCACCGCCGAGACGGGGCTTCGCAACCGCGGAGTCGTCGCGCGGCCGGGGCTTTATGTACTCAGGCGAACGAATATGCCCGCCGTGCTGCTCGAGCTCGGCTTTCTCTCAAACCCGAGCGAGGGCGCGCTTCTTGCCTCGGATCCCGCGCTCTTTGCTCGTGGCATTTACAACGGACTCGTGGAGTATTACGGGGTGTAAGCGCGCGAACGGCGGGGGTGTCCCGAGACTCGTCTCGCACAGCGGCTCGGTATGGCGGCTCGGTACGGCGGGGAGGTGCGTTCCGTCACAGCGCGCTCTCCTGCGCCGCACCGAGCTTTGGCGGCGGCGCACCGAAAATCCGCGCGGCGGCATTCAGGGCGTCAGAGTGAGTCGGTCAAGCTTGAGAAACTCCTCGGCGGCGGCGACGCTGTCGGTCTCAAAGAGATAGCTTGCATTGCAGAGGGGGCAATAGACGAGAATCCCTCGGTCGGTCATGGCAATCTCGTAGCTTCCGCCGCGACAGGGACAGTCGATCGCGCCCTCCGCCTCCAGCTCCTTGACGACGTAGCGCACGACGTCGTAGATCCGCGCGTCGGGGAGCACCTCATCGGGATCAAGGTCGATCGGCTGAAGCTCGCGCATGCTCTCGAGCCCCATCTCGGCAAGCAGTCCGCCAAGCTCTCCCGCGGCGCGGTCAAGCGCCGCATCAACCTCCCCCTCGGAGCCGAGGAAGCAGATATCCATATTGGTATAGGGGCAGTTCAAAAGAAACGGCTCGTTTCCAAGAACGATCGAGCGCGAGACGGTATACCCATGGCTCTGTCCGCAAAAGAGACAGGGGACAGAGATACGGATACGCTCGCGGTCGGGAGAGAGCGAAAGCGAGAGCTCGCCGTCACCCGAGGGGCATTTGAGCTTGAGAAGATCGGCTCTTGCCGCAAAGGAGCCGAGCAGTCCGCGCACGGCGCTTCCGCAGGTGGGGCAGCGATAGGCGATATGGCGCGGCTCGCGCTTGCTTTTAGGTTCCAAAATCATCGTTTTACCTCGCTTGAATCGGGTATTTTGCGAATGCCGTCCTCGCACAGAAGATAGTTAACGGCAAGATCGTGCGTCTCGTGCGGAATCGGTTTTTCAGAGATCTTGTCGGCAATTCCGATGGAAATGCCGCAAAACCCCACAAGAAAACGGTCGTAATAGCCTCCCCCGTACCCGATGCGGTATCCGTACTCGTCATAGGCGAGGGCGGGAACGAGGCAGACCGAGCGACTGTCGGGAGTGGGCACGGGGCAGGCGACGCTCGGCTCGGGAATGCCGAAGCGCCCGGGGATGAGCTCGCGCGGCTCGGCAAGACGAAAGTGCATGACACCCGCGCGTTCGGTGATCGGGTAGGCGAGCGGAACGCCCCGTCGGGCAAGCTCCCTTGCTAAGGGAGAGAGGTCGATCTCGCCGCGAACGGCGGCGTAAAGATACACGCAGCTTGCGCCCGAAATCAAGGGGGATGCTTTCAGGATTTCACATAGGCGCTCGTCTCTTTCGGCACGCTGACCGTCGGTAAGCGCCGCTCGGGCGGCGAGAGCGCGCAGGCGAAGCTGCGTTTTTTTTTGGGAATCGGTCATCTCGGAATATGCGCCGTACGCGCAACCTCGTCGGCAAGCTCGGCACCCCGAAGGAGCGAAAGCAGCTCCAGGGCGAAGGCGAAGGCGGCGCCCATGCCGATCGCCGTGGTATAGACGCCGCTCGTGACGACCGATTTGGTGGCAACGACGGCGCCGAGAAGATATTTTTCAAAGCCGGGATAGCAGACCGCCTCGCAGCCGCGGAGCAGTCCGCGCTTGCCGAGGATGCTCGGTGCGGCACAGATCGCGCCGATCCGACCGCCCGACGACAGCGTCAGAGAAAGCAGGCGCTCGGTCTCGGGGGAACGGTCGAGATTGGTCGTTCCGGGCATACCGCCCGGCAGAATGAGCAGCTCGGGAGCATCGGTGCAGTCCTTTGGCAGCACGTCTGCCTCAACGGTGATTTTGTGCGCCCCTCGGACGGTTTTTCCCGTGATGCCGACCGTTCGGACCTCGAGTCCGCCGCGCCGCAGGACGTCGAGCACGACGAGCGCCTCGCACTCCTCAAAGCCCTCGGCGAGAAGAAGATAGATCATATGGGATACTCCTTTCGGCGTGAAGTCTTGATTATCGGCGCGATTTCATCTCCAGGAACTGATCCGCCGAGATGAGCACCTCGCGGGGCTTGGAGCCGTTTAGGGGACCGACGATCCCCATTTCCTCCATTGCCTCGATGTAGTTGGTTGCCTTCTGGAAGCCGATGCGGAGCTTGGTCTGGATCTTCGAGGTGGAGATCTGTCCGAGACTCAGCGCGACCTCGACCGCCGCTACGAACTGCGGATCGGCAAAGAGATCGTCGTTACCGCCGAGTCCGTCGTCATCGCCGCGCTCGGCACGCTTGTCCTTCGGCATGCATTTTTCCGCCTCGCGCTCAATGTTTGCCATGACCTCGTCGTCGTAGACGGCGGCACCGCCGACACCGCGCTTGAGAAAGCTCGTGACCGCCTCGACCTCGTCGTCCTCAACGAAGGCGCCCTGCACGCGGATGGGCTTCGGAACGCCGACCGGGAAGAAGAGCATATCTCCGTTGTTCAGGAGCTTCTCGGCGCCCGTCATGTCAAGGATGGTGCGCGAATCGACCTGGGACGAAACGTGGAAGGCAAGGCGCGAGGGGATGTTCGCCTTGATGACACCCGTAATCACGTCAACCGACGGGCGCTGGGTACCGATCAGGAGATGGATGCCTGCGGCGCGCGCCTTTTGCGCGATGCGGCAGATGGAATCCTCGACCGCATCCCGTGCGCTCATCATCAGGTCGTTGAGCTCGTCGATCACGATGACGATCTGCGGCAGGGGCTTTTCCCCGCGCTCGCGCACGGTACGGTTATAGCCCTTGATGTCGCGCACGCCCGCCGTCTCGATCATGTTGAAGCGCCGTTCCATCTCGCCGACCGCCCAGACCAGAGCGCCCGCCGCCTTCTGCGGCTCGACGACGACCGGAACGAGCAGATGGGGGATGCCGTTATAGACGTTGAGCTCGACCTTTTTGGGGTCAACGAGGATCAGCTTCACCTCGTCGGGGCTTGCCTTATAGAGAAGGCTGAGCAGAATGGCGTTGATGCAGACCGATTTTCCCATGCCGGTTGCGCCCGCGATCAGGGCGTGGGGCATCTTGGCGATATCGCCGTACACGGGCTCTCCCGTGACGTCGCTGCCGACGCAGACCGTCGTTTTGGACGCCGCCGAGCGGAAGCTCTCGTGATCAAGCATGTCCCGTAAGCGCACGGCGGTCGATTTGCGATTCGGCACCTCGACGCCGACGGCGGCAAGGCCGGGGATCGGCGCCTCGATGCGGATGCCCGCTGTGGCAAGGTTCATGGAGATGTCGTCCTGGAGATTGGTGATGTTCCGAATACGGACGCCGCGCTTCGGGATCAGCTCGTAGCGCGTGATGCGAGGGCCGCGCGAAACGTGGCGGATGCTTGCCTGCACGTTGAAGGAAGCAAGCGTTTCGAGCAGGCTCTCGGAGTTGCGTCGGATTTCGTCGTCCGAGCTTCCCGCAACCGTCTCGGAGGGCTTGAGCAGCGAGAGCGGCGGATAGACGTAGGGCGCGATCGGCGCCGAGGCGGGAGCGGGGGCAGGCTTCGGAGCCGCTTCGGCTGCGCTCGGTACGGCGGCATCCGAAATGCGCGCACCGAAAAGGGTGCTCGGGCGCAGGGCTCCTGCCGCAAAGATCGCCGAGGCGGGGGCGTCGCTTGAGGGAAGCGGTGCCTCGACGGGCGAGGTACTCGGGACCTCGGTCGGCTCGTCAAGAGGCGGCTCAGGGCTCGGCACGCGGATCGGCGTTGGCTCGGGCTTTGGAGTCGGGGGCGGCGTGACGGGCGGCTCGACACGGGGGGTTCTCGGGGGATTCACCGTTGGAACGGCGGGGTTGGCAAAGGGAGCATCCACCGCTCTTGCAACCGCCGAGTCGGGAGAAAACGCACTGCGGATGGCGAAAAGAGAGCTCTCCTGCTCGTCGCTCGGAGAAAAGACACCGCCGCCGAAAAAGGCGTCTGCCGAAACGACGTCGCCGAGCGGCAGATCGGTTGGCACGGGCGAGGGGGACTCGGGGTCAGGAGCCTCGGCAGGGCTCGTCCCGTCGAGCGGAATATCGAGCGAGGTGACGTCGTATGCGGTCGGATAGACGGTACGCGCGTCCTCGTCGGCAAGGTCAAGCGTTACCGATTCCTCGCGCTCCATGCGCGCGCGAAGCAAGAGAAAGCTCTCGTCCGCCAAGGGCGGCTCGGGCGTCGGGGCGTGCCCTGTCACGACGGTCGGTTTTTTCTTTCTGAATTTGAACATGGCGAGGTCCTTTCCAAAAATTTGATAGCAGAGAAGCCCAAGACGCCGCAACGCTCGGACAAGGGGTCGGCGAAAGCGGTATCCAAGCCAAAGCAAAGCCGAAAGCGGCAGGGCAAGACGGGGGGCAGCCCGTCCGAAAAGAAGCGAGAAGAGAAGCTCCAGAGCCGCTCCGACGATCCCCGCGCCGATAGGGGTGCTTGCGAGAAACGCCGCGGTCGGCAGAGAAAGCAGGGCGATCCGAAGCGAAAGGCGGCGCAGTCGAAGGGCAAGCGTCAGGCAAAGGAGCGGCAAAAGCGGCGCGGCACCCCCGAGCAGAAGGAGCGAGACGTCTGCCGTGAGATCCCCGAGCACTCCGAGCGAGTTCGAGAAAAAACGACAAAGGAGAGAAAGGGAGAGCCAAAGGGCGCAAAGGATGAGGACGGGGGGCGGCGCGCCGAATATCGGGTGCCCCCGTCGCTTGCGTTTCGGCTTGGCTCGGGGCGGCATGGCTCGTTTCCTTTCGGGCTTGTGTATTCGTTACGGATTCCTATCTTATATCATACCAAAATGCCGAGTCGAATACAAGGGGTTTCTCAAAAAATAGGCGCCTTGATTTCGATTTCCTCCGACCGATTTCCCCGAAAAACAGACTGTGGCGCAAATTTCGGGGGATTTTACGCATTAAGCGGCAATAGCACGGCGCTTTCTCGCCGATTTTGCCGTTCTCTCGCAAAAGGTCGATTTCCCGTTTCAAAATTGCGGGCGCGGCTTTTTTCGCTTGACAAAAGCGCGGTTTCATTATATAATGTAGATACTGTTCATTTTGAACAGATTTCAAAACAAGGGAGTGTGGTCAGTCTTTTTATGGACCCGTACAGTTGGTTATTGCTCTGTACCTGTATCGTACTTATCTGCTTCAGTGCGTACTTTTCGGCGGTGGAGAGCGCCTTCGCCGGCGCGAACCGCGTCAGACTCCGAAGCCTTGCCGACGAGGGCAACCGCCGCGCAAAGCGCGCGCTTCGGATTTGTGAGAATTTCGACAGCGCCCTGATCTCGCTGCTCGTCGGAAACAACGTCGTCAATACCCTTTGCGCCTCGCTTGCGACGGTCTTTGCGCTCGAGGTCTTTACCGAGGGGAAAGCCACCGAGATCGACCCCGTGCTCACGCTGATGATTACGGCGGTGACGACGGTGGTGATCTTCATCTTCGGCGAGCTCGTACCGAAAACGCTTGCCAATTCGGCAAACGACCGTGCGGCAATGCTCTTTGCCCCCTCGTTTTCGGCATTCTGCTTCCTCATCCGCCCCGTGTCCCTGATCTTCTCGGGCATCTCGGCTCTGATGAACCGTCTCGGCGGCGGCCGCGAGGAGCCCACCGTGACCGAGGATGAGATCTCGACGATTATTGAAACGGTCGAGGAGGAGGGCGTCATCGACGAGGAGCAGGGCGAGCTGCTTCAGTCGGCGCTGGAATTTTCCGAGACGACGGTTGCCGACGTGCTCACGCTCTGGGACGACGTCACGAAGCTCTCGCTCGGGATGTCGCGCGACGAGATCCTCGCCCTTCTGCTTTCGAGCAAGCATTCGCGCTTGCCGGTGCTTGACGGAGACAGAGTCGTTGGCGTGCTGATGCAAAAGAATTTCCTCAAGGCGTATATTACCGGCGCAAGGTGCGAGCTGCCGTCTCTGATGAGCCGTCCGTCGTTCGTATCGCTTGACGCCGTTATCGACGAGCTGCTTGAGGAGATGAGTAAAAATAAATGTTATCTTTCGATCGTTCTCGACCGAGAGGGAAGGCCGCTCGGCGTCGTGACGATCGAGGACTTCCTCGAGGAGCTCGTCGGGGAGATCTTCGACGAGGACGAGGAGGTCAATCCCGATTTCCTGCGGCTCGGCGGAAACTACTTTGAGCTTTCGGCGTCGGTGACGGTCGGGGAGCTGCTCGACGGCATCGGCTATACCCCGAGTCAGCCGTTCCCGGGCAATAAGACAATCGGAACCCTCCTGCTGGAGCGGCTCGGGCATCTGCCCGAGGAGGACGAGGAGCTCGTCCTTGAGGCGCTGACCTTCCATATTGATAGGATTGAAAACGAGCGGATCGCGCGCGTGACCGTGCAGCTGGAGACACCCGAGCTCCAGATCGACTCTGCGAGTGAAAGAGAGGAGGAGCAGGTATGAGCTTACCGGTTTTTCTCCTGATCATGCTGATCTTCCTTGCCTTCTCGGCGATCTTCTCGGCGACCGAGATCGCCTTTACCTCGGTCAACCGTCTGCGACTTGAAAAGCGCGCCGAGAGGAGCCGCGGCGCCGCCCTGGCGGGGCGCGTTGCCGAGCGCTTTAACGTGGCGATTGCAACGCTTCTGATCGGAAACAACCTTGTGAATATCTTCGCTTCGTCGGTTGCAACCTCGTTTTTTATCATTCTGACCGGCAGCGAGAGCCTCGGCTCGACGATCGCAACGGTTGGGGTGACGGTGGTGGTTCTCATCTTCGGCGAGATCGTTCCGAAGATCGTCGGAAAGCGCTTTGCGCTTTCGGTTTGCTCGAAAATGGCGCTTCCGCTTCTCATCCTGATGGTGCTGCTGCGCCCGATCACCTTCCTCGTGCTTGGGATCGTTGAGCTGGCGCTCTCCTTCCGCAAGAGGGAGATAAGCCCGAGCGTGACCGAGGCAGAGCTTGCCACGATCATCGAAACCGCCGAGGAGGAGGGGACGATCGACGAGGATAAGAGTGAGCTCGTGCAGTCAGCGCTCTCCTTCTCCGAGACGACGGTCGAGGATATTCTCATGCCGAGAACCAAGCTCGATATGCTCGACGTCGGGCAGGATTACGAGACGGTTCTGCGTGCCGTCGTCGGCTTTAACCATACGCGGATTCCGGTCTACGAGGGAACGGTCGATCACATCATCGGCATTCTCAACGTCAATCATTTCTACCGCGCCGTGGCAAAATGCCTCGAGGCGGGGGAGGATCCCGCGCAGATTTCCCTGCGGGATCATCTGTACGAGCCTTGCTTTGTGCATAAGACCCTGAAGCTCCCCGCGGCTCTGCGGGAGCTGCGCGAGAAGCAGCTGCATCTGCTCGTCGTTCTCGACGAGTACGGCGGAACGATGGGCATCGTCACGATGGAGGACCTTTTGGAGCAGATCGTCGGAGATATCTGGGACGAGAGCGATACGATTCTCTCCGAGATCCGCGAGATCGGCGAGAACAGCTACGACGTGGACGGCATGACCTCGACGCGCGACTTCTTTGACGCCGTTGATCTCTCCGACCGCGACTTTGAGAGCGAGTATACCACCATGGGCGGCTGGGCAATCGAGATGCTCGAGGCAAGCCCCCACGAGGGCGACAGCTTCACCTGGCGCAATCTTTACGTCATCGTAACCGAAATGCGCGAGAATCTCGTCACCCGTCTCTCGGTCATCGTCAGACCCGAGGAGGAGGAGAGCGAGGACGGAGAGGCTCCTGCGTAAGGAAGGCTTGATTTGTCTGATGCGCTCTGTATCAGAAGGGACTGTCTCAAATGCAAACCGCATTTTGAGACAGTCCCTTGCTTTTTGATTATTTTTTGTTCCCTGCGCCGAGCTTGGCAAAGTAGGGGAAGGTGAGCGGCCAGACGCAGCCGCAGAACAAAACGAGGATGAAGTAGCGGATGGCGTCGGGGAAGGCGGCGTCTCCGAAGAGCATCCCGAGGGGGAGCTTGAGCAGCTCCTTGATGGCAATGGCAAGGACGGCGCCGAGCGTGAATTTGAGGATTTGCCCAAGGAGCGGTGCCTTGGTTTCAAAGCGCACGTATTTTCTCTCGATCGGGGTCATCACGAGCACGCCCGCGGCGGCGCCGAAAAGCGTCCATGCATTCTCGCGCGCCGAGAGAAGGTTCTCGGGGTCGGTCGAGGCGGGGAAGGGGAACAGCTCTGCGTAGAGCACGAAGGCGAGCGCCGCCGCCGTCATCGCACCGATGGCGAAAAGAAGCTGACGGTCCGAGCGCTCGACTCGGAAAAAGAGATGCCCAAGAAAAAGGAGCACGAGGGCAATCCCGATCGAAACCGAAACGTCAAGCGGCGTATGTACGCCGAGCAGCATACGCGAGAAGGCGACCGCGGCAGCCGCCGCGATACAGCCGGCGACGAAATAACGGCGCACGCGTGCAGACAGGCGCGAGCCCGAGAGGAGCGCAAGCACCCCGAAGGTGCCGACGGCGTTCTGCGTATGTCCCGAGGGGAACGAATATCCCGTAGCGCCCGCTCTTGCCGATTCTACTATGGAAAGCTTTGTGTTTATCTTCTCGGGTCTCGGAATCTTGCACGCAAGCTTAAGAACCTGATTTACTATAATTCCGAGGAAGCCCGAAACGAG